>JALVOR010000361.1:0-3190 GCA_027026295.1 Anaerolineales bacterium
CGTCCTCGCGGGAGCGGATTTCCCACTCGCGCCACGGCGCGATGACCTTCAGGCGGGGGTCCAGGGCCATCACGGTGAGTTCGAAGCGCACCTGGTCGTTGCCCTTGCCGGTGGCGCCGTGGGCGACCGCGTCCGCACCGACCTGATGGGCGACTTCCACCAGGTATTTGGAAATCAGCGGCCGGGCAGCGGATGTGCCGAGCAGGTACTTGCGTTCATAGACCGCGCCGGCGCGCACGATGCGGAAGAGGTATTCGCTGGCGAATTCCTTTTTGAGGTCTTTGATCACGATCTGGCTGGCGCCGCTGTTGAGGGCTTTTTCTTCCAGCCCTTCCAGTTCGCCGCTCTGGCCGAGGTCGGCGGTGAAGCAGACCACTTCGCAGCCGTAGTTTTCCTTCAGCCAGGGGACGATGACCGAGGTGTCCAGGCCGCCGGAATAGGCCAGCACCACTTTTTTGACTTCCGGTTTGGCAGCAGTCATCCTTGCACTCCTTGAAAAGAGATGGGAAGGTAACTGTCCAGCCGCAAGGGGAGAGACCACGGGATGACACGGATAGCCACAGAGACTGATGATGCCAAGCGCCAAGAAAATGAAGGTGCGTGTGGCGCTTTTCGGTGTTTTCTGCCCAATCTGTGAAATTGGTGGATGTTTTTTCTGCGGAATCTGTGGTTTCTCCTTGCTAAGGCTGAGCAGTGACGGGGGAAGTACGCAAAAAGCCCTCCTGGGGCAGGAGGGCTTTCAAGCGCACAAAGGGTAAACGGACGAAAAGTTAAGCCGCGCGCCCAGAAGCGCCCTCCCGGTGGGGGGCATGGGTACGACGGCTACGACGGGAAACGAACGGCTTGGTTTCCATTGGGGGCGTTTATACCAAAGGGTTGGGGTGCTGTCAACCTTCTGGCGTAAAAATTTCCTAAACAACCTGTTTGTGGAGGGTTTTCGTTGTTGGTTTTGGGAAGGCGAGAAGAGGAGCGGGAAGCGCTCGCGCTCACTCCTCCCGCAACACCTCGACCACCGGCAAGCGGGCCGCGCGTCGCGCGGGCAGGTAGGCCCCTAACGCGGCCACGACCACCATGCCCGGCAGCAACAGCGCCAACCCGACCCCGTCGGTGGGCACGGGAATGGGCCCCAACCCGACCATCCGCGCCAGCGCGTCGAACAGCGCCTGGGCCGCCGCCACGCCCAAGGGCGCGCCCACCCCATAGCCGACCGCCGCCATCGCGGCCGCGGCGCTGATCAGCGCCAGCAACACCTGCCGCGGCGTCATGCCCAACGCCTTCAGCACCCCCACCGTGCGCCGCTCTTCGGCCACGCTCAGGCTCAAACTGCTCAGCACCCCCACCGCGGTCAGCAGCCCCAGCAGCACCGAAAGCACGATCACCGTGGTCTTCAGAATCTTCCCCGTATTCCGGCCCAAATCATCATCGCCTTTGAACGTGTTCTGGACAACCTGGCCTTCCAGCCTTTCGCCGAACTGCCCTTTGAGGTCGGCCAGCACCGCGTTGGCGTCGGCATCGGGCTTGAGTTTGATGTAAATGACATTGAACGCCTGCTGCGGCGAGAACGCCTGCAAGGGGAGCAGGAACATCTGCCCCAGGTTGTTCATATCACGGTAAATCCCCACAATGCGGAAGGTATGTTCCTGCCCCTGCGCCGAGATGACCACCTCGTCGCCTATGTGCCAGCCGTGCTGATGGGCGATTGTGTAGGCTGCCGCGGCTTCGTCTTCCGCCTGTGGCAGCCGCCCTTCCAGCAGCATGTTGGCGAACAGGCTCCAATCGCCGCAGACCAGGCGGGGGTAAATGTCGCGCCTCTCGCCCTTCACGCGCACGCCGGTCATGGCCTGACACGCGTAGGTGAGCACATCGTCGCGCGCTTTGACCGCGGCCAGCACCTTACTGGACGAAATGCCGTTTTCTGCCCAAACCGTGAGGTCGGCGTTAGGAACGATGCCCATCCCCACGGGGTCGTTGGTGAAGGCGGCGACGGTTGCGCCAAGGGAAAGGGCGACGGCGATGGCCAGCGCGCCCACAGCCAGGCCCAGCGAAGTGAGCACGGTGCGGGCGGGCATCGCAAACAGGCTGGTCAAGCCATAGGCGATGGGGAAAGGCAGCCGCAGCAGGCGCGCCGGGCGGCGGCGCGGCGGCTCCATGCCTTGGCGGATGGCGGTCACCGTGTCCAGGCGGGCGATACGCTGCAGGGGGAAAGCGGCCGCCAGCGCGACCAGCGCCAAAACCACTGTCGGCACGGCCAAAAGCACGCCCAGCGGCGGCGGGGGCGTGCCCGCGGCATAGGTTTCGGCCAGTTGGGCAAACACCCGGCGGGAAAGGGGAATGCCCGCGGCCATGCCCACGGTCGCCGCGATCAGCGCAATGAGCAGATATTCGCCCAGGTACATCAGCGACAGTTGCCCGTTGGTGAAGCCCACCGCCCGCAGCAGGCCGATCTGCCGGGTCTGCGAGCGGAGCGCACCGGCCACCGCGTTGGCAATCAGGAAACCGGCCACCACGATGGCCATCACGGCAAAGACCAGCACGAACACTGACTGGAGTTGCTGCCCAAATCCCGCGAAGCGGCGCACCAGTTGCCAGGTGTAGCCTTCCACCGCCGCGTTTGCAAGGAAGGCGTGGCGCAAGGCTTCCAAAACCACCTCCGCGCGCTCGGGATGGTGGACCTGCAGGCCCACATCCCACGAGTCGGGTGTCACCCCGTGCGCCTTCATGGCCGCGGCCAGCGTCCCTTCCCCCGTGTAAGCGCGGGCGGGCTTGCAGTCAGGATAGGCGCAGAATTCCGAGGTGATGAAGGTGCCGCTCACGGTGAAAGTGTTGGGCGTTTTGCCGAGCCACACTTTCACCGTGTCGCCCCCGTGCACGCCCAAGGCGCGGGCGAGGTTGTTGTCCAGCGCGATTTCGGCGGAAGAAGGTTTGGGAGCGCGGCCTTTCACCCAGAGCAGGCGGGCGATTTTGCGGTCGGGGTTCAGGTCGCGCAACAAAACGCCGGCTTTTTTGCCGTTTGCCGCCTCTACCGTGGCGCGGAAGGTTGCCATCGGTTCGGTGGCGGCGGTGACTTCGGGGTTGGCGCGGGCGGTGCGGCGCACTTCCTCGGCCGAGAGCGTTTTGCCGCCGACGCTGAGCCAGATGTGCGCGCCGTTGGTGGAGGCCATCAGGCGGTCGTAGATCCGATAGCCGGAAA
>JALVOR010000361.1:3200-8530 GCA_027026295.1 Anaerolineales bacterium
CACCAGCAGCAAGGCCGCCGCGGCCAAGGTGAGGAACACCAGCAGGTGCTGGCCTTTGCGCGAGCGCAAATTGGCGCGGATGGCACGCCATACGGCTTTCATCGTTCCACCTCCACCAGTTTGGCGATGACCTGCGCGGGGTCGCCGCCGCCCGCGGTGTGCATTTCGGAGACGAAGCGGCCGTCGCGCATGAAGATCACCCGCCCGGCGAAACTGGCCACCTTGGGGTCGTGGGTCACCAGCAGGATGGTCTGGCCTTCGGTGTTGAAGCGGCGGAAGAGCGCGAGCACCTCGTTGCCGCTGCGGGAGTCCAGGTTGCCCGTGGGCTCGTCGGCTAAGAGGACGGTGGGGGTGTTGACGAGCGCGCGGGCGATGGCGACGCGCTGCTGCTGCCCGCCCGAAAGTTGGCTGGGGAAGGCGTCCGCTTTGTCGGCCAGGCCCAAGGCGGCGAGCAGTTCGGCGCGGCGCGCGGCCACTTCGGTCGCGGGGCGTCCGGCGAGCAGGCCGGGTAAGTCCACGTTGTCGGCCACGGTGAGGTTGGGGATCAGGTTGTAGGCCTGAAACACGAACCCGACAGTGCGGCGGCGCAGGACGGCCCGCTGCGACTCGTTCAAGTCGTTCAGCCGCCGACCGTCCAGCAACACCTCGCCCTCGGTGGGGATGTCCAGCCCGGCCAGCAGGTGCAGCAGCGTGGACTTGCCGCAGCCCGAAGGCCCCATCACGGCCACGAATTCTCCGGGCTCCACGCTCAGGTCAACGCCGCGCAGTGCGTGCACGGCGACGCCGTCGCTGCGGTAGGTCTTTTGCAGGTTGTGGGCTTCCAGCACCGGCATGGTGATACCTCCTGATTGGGAAAATTGGCCGCGGATGACGGTGGACGATTGCGGATTTTTTTTGTGTGTCAAGGGGTCGCAAGGGGCGCCAAGGGCGCCAAGGTCGCCAAGATGACGCCAAGGACGCCAAGGACGCCAAGAAAAAATTTTTCTGTGTTCTCTGCAAATTTCTGTGTCTTCTGTGGTTTTCTCTCAATCGGTGCAAATCTGTGTCAATCGGTGGATAGCAACGCCAAGGACGCCAAGATTAACCGCCGCAGAGGAAACAGAGGCGCAGAGAAACTCAAAGACGCAAAGAAAAAATTTCTGTGTTTTCTGTGGTGCTTCTGTGCTTTCTGTGTTTTTCTTCAACCGGTGCAAATCTGTGTCAATCGGGGGATGACAACGCCAAGGCCGCCAAGATTGAGAACCACCACAGCCCATTCACCTCAGTACCTCACTTCCTCAGCACCTCACTCCCTCAACAACTCTTCCTCACATCGTTCCAACCATTTCAAGTCAGCCTCCAAGTGCAACTGCAGGCCCTCGGCCAGCAGGCGGCGTTCTTCGTCGGGGTCGGTGAGCAGGGGGGTGAGGTCGGCCATGGCCTGCAAGAGGGTCTGGCGCTGCTGCCAGATGAGGGTTTGCGCGTCGGCCGCGCCGGAGCGGCGGGCGAGGAGCAGTTTGAGGTAAAAATCCACCCGCAGGCGGGCGGAAGGTCGCGCCGGCTCGGCCAGCCAGCGGGCGAGAGCGGCCTGCCCCTGCTCGGTGAGGGAGCACACCTTGCGGTTGGGCAGCAGTTCCTGCGGCACCTCATGGCAGGTCACCAGGCCATCGCGCTCTAAGCGGGCTAACGTGCTGTAAATCTGGCCGATGTTGACCTGCCAGGTGCCGCCCATCATCCGCTCAAAAGCGGCTTTGAGTTCGTAGCCGTGCCGTGGCTTTTCGGCCAACAGGGCGAGCAGGGCGTGTTTTAGCATGA
This sequence comes from Anaerolineales bacterium, assembly GCA_027026295.1. GTDB lineage: Bacteria > Chloroflexota > Anaerolineae > Anaerolineales > DRMV01 > DRMV01. The sequence continues at coordinate 4,995 of JALVOR010000361.1, forward strand.
TACATACTCCGTATGTAATACATACTCAGTATACTCTAAACCGGGGGTGGTGTCAAGAGGGTGTTCAGCCTCGAAGAGATACGCAGGCAGAAAACTACAGAAGGGGTAACTGTTCAGCCGCGCAGACGGGAAACCACAGAAGACACAGAGCCACCGACCATTGACCCTCACTGACCTGCCCTGAATATAGTTTACACTGAGAGCAGGTAAACTCACCAAAACAGAACGGCATATATGGGTACCACGATCAAAGTCCAGCGTTACAGCGAAAGCTTCAAGCGCCAGGTTGTGCAGGAGTACGAAGAGGGCGCAAGCGCCAGTTCCTTGCAGCGGATCACCCGTATCAACCAGGTGTGGGTAGTGGACATCACTTACATCCTCACTGAGCAAGGCTATCTCTACCTAGCACTCATCTAGCACTCATCACGGATGTGTTTTCCAGGTATATCGTGGGCTACGAAGTGTCTTCCTCACTGGCTGTGGAAGGCGCTTTGCGAGCCCTGGAGATGGCCATCGGCCAGGCTCAAGGCGCTATGGGAGACCTCATCCACCATTCCGACCACGGTGTGCAGTACACGGCAGCAGCCTACCGTGAGCGTCTTGGCAGGGAAGGGATTGCTCCAGCACGGGCGCTGTGGGCAACGCCTGCGACGATGCCTTTGCAGAGCGAGTGAACGGTATTCTGAAAACCGGGTACCTGTTGGAAGGCTTGCTCCCAAACCAGGCCCAAGCCACAGAAACCGTGGCGCAGGCCGTGTATCTTTACGACTTCGAACGCCCTCATCTGTCTTTAGGCTGCGCTACCTCTGCCTATATATACAGGTCTCTCTAACAAGAGAGGAAGGGGGGTGTAAACTTATTTTAGGACTTGACACCGAGAAATCGTTACCAGCACCTGAAGTGCTCTCCTCTCCCCTGTGTTGCCTCCCAGGAACGAGCCAACTCGGGCTTGGGGGGCCTTGTTTCTCAGGTATAATCTCTTCACTTATTCGGATATCTTCAACAAAGGTTCCCATGCACGAACTGCCGTTTGTCGAGAGCATCCTGAAAATCACCCTGGAACACGCCGAAAAGGCCGGTGCGCAGCGCGTGGTGGCCCTAGACCTGGTCATTGGCCAAATGTCCAGCATTGTGGACGACTCCGTGCAGTTCTACTGGGGCATTCTCAGCAAAGGTACTATTGCCGAAGGAGCGGAGTTGCGCTTCCAACGCATCCCGGCGGTGTATCGCTGTTGGGACTGCGGCCACACCTACCCACTGGACGGCCAGCATCTGGCCTGTCCCAAGTGCGGCAGCGTGCGCGTCCAGTTGATCCAGGGCGACGAATTCCGCCTGGAAAGCATTGATATTGAGTGACCCTAACCCCCTACCTGCCTAACCCCTTTACCCCCTGGAGGCTCCCATGACCCGCAAAGTCCCTGTTGTGGAAAACATCTTCAAAGCCAACGACCAACTGGCCCAGGCCAACCGCAACCTGCTCGACCAGACCCGCACGTTCGCCATCAACTTTATGGCCTCCCCCGGCGCGGGGAAGACGTCGGTCATCCTGCGCACCATCGAGGCCCTCAAAGACAAATACCGCCTGGCCGGCATTGACGGCGACCTGGCCTCGACCCTGGACGCTGACCGCATCGCCGCCACCGGCATCCCCGCCGTGCAAATCAACACCGGCGGCACCTGCCACCTCGACGCCGTGATGGTGCAGAACGCCCTGCCCAAGATCGACCTGCCCAACATCGATGTGTTCATCATCGAAAATGTGGGCAATCTGATTTGCCCGGCCAACTTCGCCCTGGGCGTGCACATCAATGTGCTGGTGGCCTCGGTGCCCGAAGGCGACGACAAGCCCTACAAGTACCCCACCATGTATCGAGGCGTCCAGGCCCTGTTGCTCAACAAAGTGGACTTGCTCCCCTACTTCGATTTTGACCTCGACTACTTCCGCAAAGGCGTCGAGGCCCTGAACCCCGGTCTGGCCTTCTTCCCCGTTTCGGCCAAAACTGGCGAAGGCTTTGGAGAATGGTTCGCCTGGCTCCAGGGCCAGATTGACGCCTTCCTGCAAACCGCCAACGGCTAACTGGGAACTGGGAACTGGGAACTGCTAACCGCTACCCCACCATGCCCGCCGAACACATCCACATTGACGGCATCGTCCAGGGCGTAGGGTTTCGGCCCTTCGTGTACCGCCTGGCCCATCGCTACGGCCTGCGCGGCTGGGTGCGCAGCAACACCCGCGGCGTGGACATCGAAGTCGTCGGGCCGCAGGCGGACATCGAGGCTTTCGTCCGCGCCCTGGAAGCCGACGCCCCGCCCCTGGCCGTCATCCGCCGCATCACCCGCCAGCCCATCCCCGCCATCCACTTCCCCAACTCTCACGACTTCCCCGACTTCTCCGACTCCCCTGACTCCTCCGGCTCCCCCTTCCGCATCCTGCCCAGCGAGGCCGACGAGGGCTTCACCCTGGTCTCGCCCGACATGGCGACCTGCCCCGACTGCCTGCGGGAACTCTTCGACCCCAACGACCGCCGCTATCGCTACCCCTTCATCAACTGCACCAACTGCGGGCCGCGCTTCAGCATCATCCGCGCCCTGCCCTACGACCGGCCCAACACCACCATGGCCGCCTTCCTCATGTGCGCGGCATGCCAGAGAGAGTATGACGACCCCCTCGACCGCCGCTTCCATGCCCAGCCCAACGCCTGCCCCGACTGTGGCCCTCATGTGTGGTTCGAGAGCGTGGACGGCAGCGTCGCCGAATTCAACTCCGACGGCGCCATCGCCACTACGGCCCGCTGGCTGCTGGAAGGGCGCATCGTGGTCATCAAGGGCCTGGGCGGCTTTCACCTGGCCTGCGACGCCACCAACGACCAGGCCGTGCAGACCCTGCGCCAACGCAAGACCCGCCCCCACAAGCCCCTGGCCCTGATGATGAAAGACCTGGACATGGTGCGGGCCTACTGCCATGTCTCCCCCGCCGAGGAGGAACTGCTCACCTCGCCGCGGGTCCCCATCGTGCTGCTGGAGCCCAGGCCGGGCACCGACCTCTCGCCCCACATCGCCCCCGGCCAGCGCCGCCTGGGTGTGATGCTCCCCTACACGCCCCTGCACCATTTGCTGCTCCACGAGGTCAACCGCCCCCTGGTGATGACCAGCGGCAACCGCCAGGACGAACCCATCGCCCGTACCAACGCCGAGGCGCGGGCCAACCTCTCCCACCTGGCCGACGCCTTCCTCTGGCACAACCGCCCCATCTACAACCGGGTGGACGACAGCGTGTGGCTCGTCCCCGCCCTGGGGCCCATGCCCATCCGCCGCTCCCGGGGCTACGCCCCCCAACCCATCGAAGTCCCCCTGGAAAGCCCCGAGCCGGTGCTGGCTACCGGCAGTGAGATGAAGAACACCTTCTGCCTGCTGGCAGGCTCCTACGCCTTCCTCAGCCAGCACATCGGCGAACTGGCTCAAATGGAGACCTGGGCCTTCTTCACCGAGAGCGTGCGCCGTTTCCAGGAACTCTTTGGCATCCACCCGCGTATTGT
>JALVOR010000362.1 GCA_027026295.1 Anaerolineales bacterium
CAAGTCATGGAAACCTGTTGTGGCTTGCACAACTTCCGATTGAACTTCAGACCCTGGCACTATGACCCTGTCCCTACTTAAACCGTGATAATGTCTAATTATTACTATTATGGTATACTTTTATTAATCCCCAATTAATCTCGCTGTTTTGTCTGTGTGCAACGAAGGAGGTGAGCCCACCACGAAGACAAAATTTTACGAGACCGATTGATTTTTTGCTCACCAGCAAAGGAGGTGTAATGAAAGGAAAACGCCGTATCGTCTACATCCTTGCAGGCATAGCCGCCGTGCTCGTCCTTGCCATTGTGGCATGGATGATCATGGAAACCGGCGTGGAAGTAACCTCCCATGCGGGTTTTTGCGGCACCTGCCACGCCATGGAACCCATGGTGGCGTCGTATAAGGAATCCATCCACGGCGGAAACAACCCCTACGGAGTGGCGGCAGATTGCACCGCATGTCACACCTCCCACGAGAATGTAGTGGACTTCTTCTTCGCCAAAGCCCGTTCAGGCACGCACGATATCTGGGTGACTTTGGTGACAGACGAATTGCACAGGGATTGGCAAGCCAAACGCGAACGTCGCGACGAGTTCGTTTACGATTCTGGCTGCCTGACCTGCCACAGCAATCTGGAAACCATCACCGCCGGACATGGCGTACACGCCAAATACTTCGCAGGTCAAACCGACCGAAAATGTGTCGATTGTCACCCCGGCGTAGGCCACGAGGGGCTGAACAAATACCTGCTGTTGAACAAATACCGCTACTACGAAGGGCCGTTGGTTCCTTAAACAATCCAACCGAGGAGAACCTATGAGCCGCCAACGCAATTTGACCTATATTCCTTTTCTGGTAACACTGCTACTCATTGTCGGCATCGCGCTGTTGAGCGCGTGCAGCGGTGGGCAAGCGGCCTCGTCTAACCAAAACCAGAACACTCAGAACACCGCGAGTATTGCCCCCAATGCTCAGGGGCTGACCGACGAGGCGCGCGCCTGTGTCGAATGTCATGCAACCAAAACCCCCGGCATCGTCAACGACTGGGACCACAGCAAACACGCCAGTGCGGGCGTTACCTGTCTCGACTGCCATGAGACCACGCCCGACTCCCCCATGCTGTTGAAAGACATCAAGGGGCATGAGGAAGTCACCGCGTCGCTGTCCATGCTGGTGCCGCCTTCCACCTGCGCCAAGTGCCACGAAAAAGAGGTGAAAGAGTTCGACGCCAGCGGCCACCATCGCGCTGCCCTGCAGGTGGAAAACAAGGATGCCATGCAAACCTTGATTCACCACCACGAAGGCCGCGATTTTGAGGGCCTCGACGGTGCCTCTGAGGAAACCGGCTGTATGCAGTGCCACGGCAAGCGCATTGAGGTGGACGAACACGGCATTCCCACCGCCGACACCTACCCCACCTCGGGCATCGGCAACATCTACCCCAACGGCGAAGTGGGCAACTGCACCGTTTGCCACACCCGCCACAAGTTCACCATCGAAGAATCTCGCAAACCCGACGCCTGCGCTTCCTGCCACCTGGGGCCCGACCACCCCGACATCGAAATCTACGAAAACACCAAGCACGGCCAGATTTACGCTGCCGAAGGTGAATCGTGGAAGTGGGATAGCCCGCCCGGTGACTGGGAACCCGGCGACTATCGCGCCCCCACCTGCGCCACCTGCCACATGAGCGGCATCGGCGACCTGGAACCCACGCACAACGTTTCCCAGCGCCTCTACTGGAACGCCTGGGCAAAGGTTTCCAAACCGCGCGATTCAGACGACCCCATGTCCATGCTCACCGGCCACGCCGACGAAGGCCGCGCCGAAATGAAGCAGGTCTGCGCCCAGTGCCACAGCAGTGCCATGACCGACAGTTTCTTCGCCAGCGCCGACAAGGCCGTGAAACTCTACAACGAAGCCTACTATGCCCCGGCCAAGAAAATGCTGGACGACCTGAAAGCAAAAGGGCTGCTGAAAGAAAACCCGTGGGCTGACGAATTCCAGATTCTCTACTACCACCTGTGGCACCACGAAGGCCGTCGCGCCCGCCAGGGCGCCCTCATGGGCGGCCCCGACTGGGCCCACTGGCACGGCTTCTTCATCCTCCAGCAAGACCTTTACAGGATGCAAGACATCTACAACTACCGCATCGAAACCGGCGAAATCGAGAAGCCGTAACCACCAAACCCAGCAACTTACTTCAGCCCCTGCCCCTCCGCAGGGGCTGATTTTTTGTAAAAACATTCCACCCCACGGAAGCGAGCAAATGCCTCAGGAGCAAAGTCTTACCCCCAAGCGCCACAGAAAACACAGAAATAAGGCAATTCGTGAAACGTTACTTCGTTAATTCGTAGAAAACCAAAGCAACACCTTGCCGCTTTCAACCTCCTCTGCACCTCTTTGTGCCCCTCTGTGCCTTGGCATTATCCCCTCTTTGTGTGCTCTGCTTTCTTTGCGCCTTAGCGTTACAAAAAATCCATGTGCATCCGTGACGATCCGTGTCATCCGTGGCCCGTCTTCCCAAGGCTGAACAGTTACGATTCGACAACATCTGCCTGCACCCTCAAAAAACGTTTCCTTGACATCCGCATCGCCGTGGGTTACAATCCCCAGTATTATCAGAATAATGCGATTGATGTGAGGATTCCCCGTGAGCAAATGGGAACAGTTTCCTTTGTTACAATATCTCGCGAATGCCGCCGCCCCTGATGAGCAGGAAACCCATCTTCCACCCCTCAAACAGGCAGGGGAAGATCTGGGGTGGAGCATCACCCGAGTACGCGAAGAACTTGCCGTCGCCAAGGCGTTAGGGTTTGTGGAAGCCCGCCCGCGCGTGGGGCTGCGCCGCCTTCCTTACACCTTTGCCCCGGCAGTTTCCCTCAGCCTGCACTACGCCCTGGCGCTTGAACGAGACCGCTACTTTACCCAATTCGCCGACCTGCGCCGCAAGGTCGAAGCGGCTTACTTCCACCAGGCCGCACAACTGCTCACTGAAGAAGACAAAAACCACCTCAAAAAACTGGTCCAATCGGCGTGGAAACAACTGCGCGGCAACCCGATTCACATCCCTCACGATGAACATCGCGAACTGCATCTCACAATCTACAAACGGCTGAACAACGTCTTCGTGCAAGGCATTCTGGAAGCCTACTGGGATGCTTACGAATCCGTAGGTTACAGCCGCTACACCGATTACACCTACCTCAGCAAGGTTTGGGAATACCACCAACGCATCGTCGATGCCATCTGCAGCGGCGACTACAACGCCGGCTACCAGGCTCTGCTTGAGCACACCGAGTTACTCTATCACCGCCCCGTAGACAGGGAACGACCACAAAATTAGCAAATCCGGCTCAGCCGATATAAACCCAAGGAGAGATGAGGTTATGGCCAAACAAACGCAACCAGCCTCCCAAAACGGTGCTGTGGTGAACGATTTTTCCATCACCGTCAGCACCATCAACGGCACAGGCAGCCAGACTTCCAACCTGACCATCACGCGTGCCATTTTCAAGATGGGCATTCCCGTACAGGGGAAGAACATCTTCCCTTCCAACATTCAAGGGATGCCCACGTGGTACACCATCCGCATCAGCAAGGAAGGCTTCCTTGCCCGACGGGAAGAGCACGAAATCGTGATTGCGATGAACCCCGCCACCATCAAAGACGATATCGAAGACGTCATGCCTGGCGGTGTGCTTTTCTACGCGGATCACCTGAAACTGCCCATCCAGCGTGACGACATCACCATGTATCCAATGCCGGTCAAGAAACTGGCGCGGCAATCGGGCGCCCCCACCAAATTGCGCGACTATGTCGCCAACATGGTCTATGTGGGCGTGCTGGCGGAAATCATCGGCATCGACATGGATAAAATCCATGCCGCGCTGGATTTCCACTTCAAGGGCAAGGAAGGCCCCATCAACCTGAACTACGGCCTCATCGAAACCGCCGCTCAATGGGCAAAAGAAAACCTGGAAAAGAAAGACCCCTACCGCCTGGAACCCATGGACGCCACCAAAGGCTACATCATGGCCGACGGAAACACCGCCGCTGCCCTGGGCGCCCTCTACGGCGGCGTACAATTCGTGGGCTGGTATCCCATTACCCCGGCTTCCAGCCTGGTGGAAACCATGAACCAGTACATCCCCAAACTGCGCAAGGACCCCAAGACCGGCAAGAACACCGTGGTGAGCGTGCAGGCTGAAGACGAACTCGCCGCCGTGGGTATGACCATTGGCGCCGGTTGGGCAGGCTTGCGCTCCATGACCTCCACCTCTGGCGCGGGCATCAGCCTGATGGGCGAATTTCTGGGCCTCGCCTACTACGCCGAGGTGCCGATCGTGGTTTGGGATGTACAGCGCGGCGCACCCAGCACCGGCCTCCCCACCCGCGTGATGCAGGGCGATATCACCCAGGTTGCCTTCATCAGCCAGGGCGACACCGACGCGATTATGCTCATCCCTAAAGACGCGCAGGAAGCCTTCGAATTCGGCTGGCGCGCTTTCGACTACGCCGAGCGCTTGCAAACCCCCGTCTTCGTGATGAGCGATCTGGACATCGGCCAGAACCAGTGGATGGTCAAACCCTTTGAATACCCCACCGAGCCGATGGATCGCGGCAAAATCCTGTGGGAAGAAGACCTCGAACAGTGGGAGAAAGAAGGCAAGGCCTGGGGCCGCTACCTGGATGTAGACGGCGACGGCGTTCCCTACCGCACCGTCATCGGCAACAAGCACCCCAAAGCCGCCTACTTCACCCGCGGCACCGGCCACGACGAATTCGCCCGCTACAGCGAAGACCCCGAAGTATGGACCCGGGTACTCAAGCGCATCAAGAAGAAGTTCGAGAACGCCCGCGAAATGCTGCCCAAACCCGAAATTGGCACCATGGAAGGCGCTTCTTTTGGCATTATTTCCTTCGGCTCCAACGACCCCGCCATTCAGGAAGCCCGCCATTACCTCAAGGAAGAAAAGGGCATCGCCACCGACTACCTGCGCCTGCGGGCTTACCCCTTCTCGCAAGAGGTCAAGGACTTCATCGCCAGCCACGACAAACTCTATGTGGTGGAAATGAACCGCGACGGCCAAATGCGCCAACTGCTGCAACTGGACGTCCCCGACATGGCCGACAAACTGTTCTCGGTTGCCAAAGGCGATGGCCTCCCCCTGACCGCCCGCTGGATCATGAACACCATTCTGGAAATGGAAGAGGAGTAAAATCATGGCGAAAACAAACGCCCTCGGTCTGAGCATTGCCGATTACAAAGGCGCCCCTACCACCCTGTGCCAGGGCTGCGGCCACAACTCCATCATCAGCCAGATCATCTCCGCAGTCTTCGAAGAAAACCTGCCGCCGGAGGCCGTGGTGAAATTCAGCGGCATCGGCTGCTCCTCCAAGGCCCCTACCTACATGTTAGGCCGCTCCTTCGGCTTTAACGGCCTGCACGGCCGTATGCCTTCCCTTGCCACCGGCGCCCTCTTCGGCGACCTCTCGCTCATCGGCATCGGCATGAGCGGCGACGGCGACTCTGCCGCCATCGGCATGGGACAGTTCAAGCACATCATCCGCCGCAATATGCCCCTGGTTTACATCGTCGCCAACAACGGCGTCTATGGCCTCACCAAGGGTCAGTTCTCCCCCACTTCTGACCGCGGCCTGAAACTCAAAAAGCAAGGCGTCAACCCCTTTGAACCGGTAGACGTGTGCATGGAAGCCCTGGCCTCCAACGCCACTTTCGTAGCCCGCACCTTCGCCGGCGACCCCAAACAGGTAAAAACCCTCATCAAGGCCGCCATGCACCACAACGGCATTGCCATTCTCGATATCATCAGCCCGTGCGTTTCCTTCAACAACCAGCCCTCTTCAACCCAATCCTACGAATGGGGCAAACAGCACGAGGTGTTGCTGCACGAAATGCAGTTCCACCCCGACGCGAAGGAAATCCAACTGCACGGCGAAATGAAGCCCGGCGAGGTGCGCGAAGTAACCATGCACGACGGCTCGGTGCTGGTGCTCAAGCAGGTGGAACGCGACTACGACCCCACCGACCGCTTTGCCGCAATCCGCGCGCTGGAAGAAGCCAAAGAAAAGCACATCCTGCTCACCGGCCTGCTCCACATCGACACCGAGCGCCCGTCGCTGACCGAACTTTACGAACTTCCCGACGATACCCCCTTCAATCGAATGCCACAGGACCGGCTGCGCCCTGCGCCCGAAAGCATCCAAACCATCAACGACTTGATGTTCTAAACCGTCATCACCTCCTTGGAATAGTGCGCAAGCCGACTCACGGCTTGCGCACTATCGTTAACCACCTGGAGCCTCGCTCAACAGAAAACCACAAAGCGCACAGCAACCGACGGCCCCGTCGCTGTCCCCTCCCGCTTTCCCGGAAACGAACAACGCCATTGAGGTATAATTCGACCATGCCACTCCAAAAGATCTGCGTTTACTGCGGCTCGTCCGACGATGTGCCCGCCGCTTATTTTCAAGCCGCCAAAGCCATCGGCGCCGCGCTGGCTTCCCGAGGCTGCACCCTGATTTACGGCGGCGGCTCCACCGGCCTGATGGGCGCGGTGGCCGACGCCACCCTCCAGCACGGGGGACAAGCCATCGGGGTCATTCCCGAACACTTCTACACCCCCAAACTGCGGCACGAAAGCCTTACCCAACTGGAAGTCGTGCCCGACATGCACACCCGCAAAGCCCGCATGGCGGAACTTGCCGATGCCTTCATCGCCCTGCCGGGCGGCTACGGCACCCTGGAAGAATTTTTCGAGATCCTCACCTGGGCGCAAATTGGTCTGCACACCAAACCCATTGGCCTGTTCAACTTCCAGGGCTACTACGACGGGCTGCTTGCCTTCATCCGCCACGCGCGGCAGGAAGGCTTCATTTTCGCCGAACACGAGGCGCTGTTCGTGCACGCCGCAGCAGCCGAGCCGCTGCTGGACGCGCTCCAGGCATACCAACATCCCGGCGGCACCGAGCGATGGCTGCGCGAAGACGCCTGAAAAAGTGGTGGGGGTACGCCCGCGGCTTTGTAACCGGCGTTGCCCTTTCGTGGATTGCCGCGCCGGTGATGCTGCGGCGGCGCGCAGAACTGGAGCACCTCTTCGCCCTCAACATGATTCTCGAAAGCAAAGGGCTGCCCGTTTTGCCTCCCAAAAAGCGCACTTTTCTGCTGCCGCACATCGTGCCCCTCATCATGGGCTGGCAGAGCCGCCTGCGTTTGTGGGATGACTCCCTCGACGCCGTTGACCTCAAACACATTGGGCATTAACCGTTCAGCCTGCAACAAAGGCCGCAAAAAAGGAAATGGGCCACAGGCGACACAGATAATCACGGATGCACGCGGATTTTGAGGACGCCAAAGGCGCAATGCAAAGAGGCGCAAAGAACACGCAGACAACGAAGTAACGCTTCACCAATTACCCCTCTCTGTGTTTTCTCCGCCCCCTCTGTACCTTCTGTGTTTTTCTACCTGCGTAATCTGTGGTTCCTCCCTGACAAGGCCGAACAGTTACGCGTCACTTCCAAACCCCAGAGGAACACCATGGCAAACAAAATCATTGCCCCCGTCAAAGGCACCCGCGATTTCTACCCCGAAAAGATGGCCGTACGCACGTGGCTCTATCGCCAAATGCGCGCCGCATCCGAAGCCTTCGGCTATCAAGAGTACGATGGCCCCTTCTTAGAGCCGATTGCCCTCTACGCCGCCAAATCGGGCGAGGAACTGGTCAAAGAGCAGGCTTTCGTCTTCCCCGACCGCGGCGGCGACCTGATCACCCTGCGCCCGGAACTCACCCCTACCCTCGCCCGCATGGTTGCCCAGCGCCAGCAACAACTGACCTATCCCTTGCGCTGGTGGTCATTCGGGCCCTTCTGGCGCTACGAGCGCCCACAGAAAGGCCGCGCGCGCGAATTCTTCCAGTGGAACATCGACATGATCGGCGTAGACAGCCCCGAAGCCGACGCCGAACTGGCCGCCGTGGGTGCCGACTTCTTCCGCCGGGTGGGGTTGACCCCCGATGAGGTGCAAATTCTGGTCAACAACCGCCGCCTGATGGATTCCCGCCTGGACGCCCTCGAAATCCCCCCCGGGCAGCGCAAAGCCGTTTTCCGGCTGATTGACCGCCGCGAAAAAATGAGCGCCAGCGCGTGGGAAACCTACGCCGCCGAAATCGGTCTTTCGGCCGCTCAACTCGGCGGCCTGAAAGACCTGCTAAGCGACACGCGCCTGTGGGAGACTTCCGAAGAACTGGTGCGTTTCTTTGAGGCCGCCCAGGCCCTGGGAGCAAGGGAATACCTGCGTTATGCCCCCCATATCATTCGCGGGCTGGATTACTACACCGGCACAGTGTTCGAAGCGCGCGACCACAACGGCGAATTCCGCGCCATCCTGGGCGGCGGGCGCTACGATAACCTGGTGGGCGACGTCGGCGGCAACCCGCTGCCGGGGGTGGGCTTTGCCATGGGCGACATGGTGATTACCTTGG
>JALVOR010000363.1 GCA_027026295.1 Anaerolineales bacterium
GTGGCCGAAGGGCAGGCCGAATACCACGCCACGCCCGACCCGGCGCAGATGAGCGCCAAAGAACTTGCTGCCCTGATTGCCGACCTGGAAAGCGAAATGCGCGCCGCCGCCGAGGCGCTGGAATTCGAGCGTGCCGCGGCCCTGCGCGACCGCATTTTCGAACTTCGCGGCATGTTGGCCGCCGACCCCAGCCTGAAACCGTGGGAGCGGCTGAAGTTGCTGGGGGGAATAAAAAATGAAGAATGAGGAACGAAGAACGAGGGGAAACGATCCGACCACCCGACTACCCGACTACCCGACTACCAGACCACCCGACTACCCGACTACCTGACGATTTCCGGCGGCAAATGCTTTAGTTCCAGCGTGTCGCCATCGCAGAAAAGCAGCGCCCGCTCGATGGCGTTGCGCAGTTCGCGGATGTTACCCGGCCAATCGTAGGCCGTCAACGCTTCCAACGCCCGCGGCGGCACGTCGTGCACCTGCTTGCCCATGCGCGGCGCCAACTGCCGCACGAAAAAGCCCACCAGCACCGGAATATCCTCGCGACGCTCCCGCAGGGGCGGCAGGTGCAGGTCGAGCACCTTCAGGCGGTAATACAGATCTTCGCGAAACTTGCCTTCGGCAATCATGGCTTTCAGGTCGCGGTTCGAAGCAGCAATCACCTGAATGTCCACCGGCAGCCACTTCACGCCGCCCATCCGGCGCACTTCTCGCTCTTCCAGCATGCGCAACAGTTTGGCCTGCATATCCACGGGCATGGACGAGATCTCGTCGAGAAAAAGCACGCCCCCGTCGGCAACCTCCACCAGCCCTTGCTTGCGCTTGGTTGCCCCGGTAAACGCCCCCGCCTCGTAGCCAAACAGTTCGGATTCCAGCATGGTATCGGGCACCGCGGCACAGTTGATAGGCACAAAAGGCTTGTCAGCGCGCGGCCCGCTCTTGTGAATGAAACGCGCCAGCACTTCCTTGCCCGTGCCGGTTTCCCCCGTGATGAGCACGGAAACCGACGCTTCGGCAGCGCGGCGGGCTTCTTCCAGCACCCGGCGCATGGTTTCCCCCTCACCGCCCACAAAGTCCAGCGTCTGCTGCTGCCGCCAGAGGGCGAGTTCCCGCCGCATGGCGACGATTTCTTCCAACCGCTTGAGGGAATTCAACAGCCGCTGGAACTTGACCGGCTTTTGCAGAAAATCGTACGCGCCCCCCCGCATGGCTTCTACCGCGGTATCAATGTCGCCGTAACCGGTAATCACGACCACTGGCGGGCGGTTGGGCCAGTCGGCAGTTTCGTCGAGCAATGTCAGGCCGTAGGCATCGGGCAACTGGATGTCAAGCAGCACGATGTCGCCCTGGCCGCGGCGCAGGGCGTGCATGGCTTCCATGTAAGTGGCGGCCTCGGTGATTTCATAGCCCTGGTCTTGCAAAAAGGCGCTGATATATTGACGAGCGTGGCGTTCGTCTTCCACAATAAGGATGTTATACGCCATGATGTGCGTCCTTTTCCCGGGTTTGCACTGTTCTCAGCCGTACATGAAACACCGTGCCCACCTGGTCATAACTGCGCGCCTCGATGCTTCCTTTGTGAGCAGTAATCAATTGTTTGGTAATTGCCAGCCCCAGGCCGGTGCCATCTTCGCGGGTGGTGAAAAACGGTTCGAAAAGCCGTTGCCTGGTCGCTTCGTCGAAACCGGGGCCATTGTCCACCACGTTGATTTCCACCCACGGCACACCGCTCTTCGAGTCGGCCACGGAAACCGTCACCGCGATGAAACGCTCACCCTTTTGGTGAGAAAGCGCCTTAATGGCATTATCGAGGAGATTGGTGAACACCTGCTCTAACGAAAGCCTGTCGCCGTAAACCGGAGGAATGTTCTGCGGCGGCTCCCATTCAATGTGAATGCGGTATTTTTCAAAGCGCCTCCGCCAGCGCTGGATGATGCCGTTAAGCAGCGCCACCACGTCCAGCGGCTTGAGTTGCAGAGTACGGGCACGGCTGTAATCCAGCAGGTTGTGCACCAGATGATTGAGGCGCTCCACGTCTTGTTGCAAATTTTTCAGGGTCTGCTGCGAATCGGCGTCGTCGGGCAGAGAATAGGTCAGCCATTCCAGACCGGTGCTGATGCTGTTGAGAGGATCGCGTACTTCGTGGGCAAAACTGGCAAGAATATCGCCCAACATGGCGCGTCGCAACAGCAGGCGTGTTTGCTCGCGATGGTGGGTTTCCTCGCTCATGTCCCGCACGAACGTTATCAAGCCCTGGGGACGCTCGTCTCCCTCGGTTTGCACCGGCACCATGCGAACCTCGGCGGGAAATTCGGCGCCATCGCGGCGCAAAAGATGTACCTCGGCTTCCTGAGGCACTGCCAAAGCCAACGTTTTCCTCGCCATGGCATCGAGCGAAATTTCTCCCAGAAGCAAACTTCCCAACGAAGCCCCTTCGGTCTCTTCAGCAAGATAACCCAGCATGCGGGCAGCCGCTTCTCCCAAAAAGGAGAGATGCAGCGAGGCATCGAACACCAGAATGCCTTCGCTGCTGTGCGCCAGCACCGAGGTGATCACCGACTTTGCCCGTGCGCCATAGGAAACCTCTGAACGCCACCTTTCCTGATTGCAATGGTACCGCCACAGGCTTTGAAGATACCGTGCAACGATTTTGCCTTCGGCGAGGGCTTCGCGGGAAGGCGCATCTTCGTAACCAAAGACCAGGAAACCCTGCAACGACGGGCCGTCATCCAGGGGGACGATGACCAGATAGGGCGTTCCAGAAGCCAGGGCAGCCGCGTGCAACGGGG
>JALVOR010000364.1 GCA_027026295.1 Anaerolineales bacterium
CCCCAACTTTCACACCCACCCCAACCAACACCACCGCCCCAACACCCACAAACACGGCGACGACGCCTCCAACCAATACCGCCTCCCCCTCCAACACACCAACTAGCACAAACACACCGGTGCCCACGACAACGTCCAGTAATTGACATGACACGACCTCTCTCACCGAAGCACATGAGCAGCAACATCCGGACAGCGACCGCGCTTGTGGCGCTGTTCCTGCTGGCCGCCGCATGCACCATCTCCCCTGCTGCGCCGGCCTCCCCTCCCACAGCCGTTCCCCGCAACACGCCAACCTGGACGCCATTCGCTCCTCTTCTCCCTACTTCGACCTACATTCCTACAGACACGCCCACGCCCACAGTCACACCATCGCCAACGCCCAGACCCACCGCCACCCCCATGGGCTACCTGGGGCAGGCCGCCCCGCCCATCACCCAGGCTGAAGGACGCATCAACATCATGCTGTTAGGCTCCGACCAGCGTCCTGGCCATGCAGATTTCCGCACCGATGCCTTCATGCTGCTTTCCTACAACCCCAAAAGCGGGGCGACCAGCATCATTTCCTTCCCTCGCGACACCTACGTATACCTGCCCGGCATCGGTTACAACCGCATCAACACCGCGATGGAATTCGGCGGCTTCCCGCTGCTGCAAAGCACGCTGGAATACAACTTCGGCATCAAGCCTTCCCACTACGTGCTGGTGAATTTCATGGGGTTTGCCACCCTCGTTGACACCTTGGGAGGGGTCAACGTGGTCGTGCCGCACCAACTTTGCGACCGCCGCACCAACTACAGCGAGCACTATTGCATTGGCCCTGGCACCGTGCACATGGACGGCAGCCTGGCCCTTTGGTATGCCCGTTCCCGCATCACCACCAGCGACTTCGACCGCGCCGCCCGCCAGCAAACCCTCATCCTCGCCATCATCCGCAAACTAATTTCCCTCAACGCCCTCAGCAGAGCGCCCGCCCTTTACCAGAGTTATCGCCAGATGGTCGTTACCGATATCGGACCGGGTGACTTCCTGAGCATGGTGGCGCAAGCACGGCACTTCGACAGCAACGCCATCCAGACCTTCGTCATCCGCCCCCCGGCCTTGCAGCCGTGGACCACGCCTCGAGGCAGTTATGTGCTGCTTCCCAACCGCAGTGCCGTGCGCAGCATTTTAGAAAGCGCCCTCTCGCGGTAAAATGGGGGCTCCCCTAACCATCTGACCACCCGACCATCTGACTGTCCCCCATGCCTCGACGCCTCAAATCGTTAGACCTCCAGGGCTATAAAACCTTTGCCAACCGCACCCGCTTCGAGTTCGGGCCGCGGATTACGGCCATTGTGGGGCCTAACGGCTCCGGCAAATCCAACATTGCCGACGCCCTGCGGTGGGTGTTAGGCGAGCAATCCTATACCCTGCTGCGCGCCCACAAAACCGAAGACATGATTTTCTCGGGCTCCTCGCAGCGCCCCCGCGCCGGCATGGCGACGGCGACCATCACCTTCGACAACGAAGACCACTGGCTGCCCATCGATTACGCCGAAGTCGCCCTCACCCGTCGCGCCGCTCGCGACGGCCAAAACGAATACCTGCTCAACGGCCAGAAAGTACGCCTGCGCGACCTGCGGGAACTCCTCGGCCACGCCGGGCTGAGCGAGCACACCTATACCTTCATCGGTCAGGGGCTGGTAGACGCCGCCTTAGCCCTGCGCCCCGACGAGCGCCGCCAGATGTTAGAAGGCGCGGCGGGCATCGGCGTCTATCGCCAGCGGCGGGAAGAGACCCTGCGCCGTCTCGACACCACCCGCCGCAACCTGGAGCGGGTGCAAGACATCCTCGCCGAACTGGCGCCCCGCCTGAAGCGCCTGGAACGCCAGGCGCGCCGTTCGCGGGAAGCCGCCCAATTGCAAGCCGACCTGGAACTCATGCTGCGGGAATGGTACGGCTATCACTGGCACGCCGCCCAGCAGCGCCTTGCCGAAGCCCGGCAGGTCGCCGCCCGGCAGGCGGCCAAACGGCAGGAAGCCCTCGCCCGCCAGCAGGAAAGCGCCGGCCAGATCGCCCAACTGCGGGAACGCATCGCCGCCCGCCGCGAGGAACTAAACGCCCTGCACCGCGAACTGGCCGACCGCCACCGCCAGATGGAAGCCTTAGCCCGGGAAGCCGCGGTGCTGGAAGAGCGCCGCCGCGCCCTGCAAACCCGCCGCGAAGAGTGGTTATACGAAAAAGAGGCTTTGGAAGCCCAAATTCGCGACCAGCAAACCCGCATCGCCGAGGCCGAAGCCGAAATTACCCGCCTGAAAGAGAACCACGCCCAGGCCGTGCAGCAGCGCGAGCAAGCCCGCCTGGCGTTAGAAGACCTGCTCGACCGCCGCCGCGCCGCCCGCCGCGCCTTAGAAAACGCCCAGAAAACCCTCGACGCCCTCACCCGCCAGCAGGCCGCCCTCGAAGCCCGCCTCGACGACCTTGCCCGCCGCCGCGAGCGCCTGCAGGCCGCCTATGCCGAAGCACAACAGCAAACCGCCGCCCTGCAGGCCGCCTTCCAGAAGGCGCAGGCGGCGCTGCAGCAAGCCGCCGACGCCCACAGGCAAGCCGAAACCCGCCGGGCGCAGGCGCAGAGCGCTGTGGAAGAAACTCGCGCCGCACAGCAAGCCGCTGAAGAAGCCGCCCTCAAAGCCCGCCGCGCCCACGACCACCTGCAAGCCGAAATTGCCGCCCTGCAAGCCCAGGCGCGCGTCCTTGCCGAAGCCGAAGCCAGCCTCACAGGCTACGCCGAGGG
>JALVOR010000365.1 GCA_027026295.1 Anaerolineales bacterium
GTGCATGATGACCGAAACTCCTTCCCCCACCCCCACAGAACCGTTGCCCGAACCCAAGCCTTCATTTGGCGAGCGGATGAGCAAGGCCTTCCTTGGTTTTGTGCGTTTTTTGGTGCGCTTGTTCTTCATTCTCGTCGTTCTGGGGCTGGTGGCCGGTGCGGTTTATCTGGCGCTGCCCTATGTGTACAAACGCTATGTGCAGCCAGTACAGGATGTGCAAACGCAGATGGCAGTGCTCCAGAAAGAAAGCGCCACCCGCGCCGAGCAGGTCAACCAGCGGTTGATAGCCTTGCAGGACGATTTGGCGGCGCTTCGCAGCCAGCAAGACGACCTGATGGCGCAAATTGAGAAGCAGCAGAGCAATTACGAAGCGCTGCAGGAACGCATGGACGCGCTGGAAAGCCGCCAGCAGGCCATTGCCGACCAACTGGATTCGTTGAAGGCGGAACTCGACGCCTCGGACGACCAGATGGCCGCCGCGCAGGCCACTGCCGAGGCGTTGCAAGCCGCGTGGGAAGCCGTGGAGCCGCAACTGCAAGCCACCGAGCAGCAGATGGCCGTGCTGCGGGCGCTGAATTCCCTTACGCGGGTGCGGCTGCTGGTCGGGCAGGCCAATTACGGCCTTGCCAAAGACGAACTTGACACCACGGCGTCTGTTTTGGGCTGGCTGCAAACGGAAGGCGGCACGGCGGACAGTGACGCCCTCGACAGCGCGCTGGAAGACGTGCAACTGGCGCAACAGGCGCTGCCTGCGACGCCTGCTGTCGCGCTTCAGAATGTGGAAGCGGCGTGGCAACTGCTGAACAGCCTGCTGCCTGCCGTAATGTCCACACCGTTGCCCGCGCCCACGGCGACGCCCACCCCAACCCCCACGCCGAAGCCGTAGCGCTGCGCCCCGGCGCGTTGCGTAAAGCAAACAGCCCTGCCAACCATCGTGGCAGGGCTGTTTTTTTGTGCAACGGCGGTTTTAGAAGAGCGATGCCATGCTGCTGAGCACGCGGCGGGCAATGACCATGCGCTGGATCTCGCTGGTGCCCTCACCGATGGTCATCAGGCGGGTGTCGCGGTACATGCGTTCCACCGGGTATTCGCGGCTGTAGCCGTAGCCGCCGTGAATCTGGATGGCGTTGCGGGTGACGCGCTCGGCCATTTCCGAAGCGAACAGTTTGGCCATCGCCGCCGCGTGGGTAAAGGGCTTGCCTTCCTGCTTGAGCCAGGCGGCGTGATAGACCATCAGGCGGGCGGCATGGATTTCGGTGGCCATGTCGGCCAACATGAATTGAATGGCCTGGCGGGCGGCAATGGGCTTGCCGAACGCGATGCGCTGTTTGGCATATGCCACGGCTTCTTCGAAGGCGGCCTGGGCAATGCCCACGGAGAGCGCGCCAATGCTGATGCGTCCGCCATCCAGTACTTGCAAGGTCTGGTACATCCCCTGCCCTGCGGTGCCCAGAAGGTTTTCGCGCGGCACGCGCACGTTCTCGTAGGTGATGGCGTGGCTGTGGGTTGTGCCCAGCCCCATTTTCTTTTCCGGTGGCCCGATGTGCAGGCCGGGGGTGTTGGTGGGCACCACAATCAGGCTGAGGCTGTGGCTGCTGCGTTCGGGAGCGGTGCGGAGCAAGGTCACGATATAGTCGGCGTCGCCAGAGTTGGTGATCCACATTTTGCTGCCGTTGATGACCCATTCGTTGCCGACGAGTTCGGCGCGTGTTTTGACGCCTTTGAGGTCGGAACCGGCGTCGGGCTCGGTCAGCGCCAATGCTGCCAGCCGGCCGGGTTGACCGGTGATCACGCGCGACAGAAAGCGCTTTTTCTGTTCTTCCGTACCGAACATCACGATGGGGGAGCACCCCAGCCCGTTATGGGCGGCAATCACCAGGCCGGTGCCGCCGTCGCCCCAGCCAAGTTCCTCGATGGCGATGGCAAAGGCGAGGGTATCCATTTCGCTGCCGCCGTAGGCTTCGGGCACCAACATGCCGAGCAAGCCGAGTTGCTCGCCGCCTTTCTGGATGGCAGGCCACATGGTTTCGGCGCGCTCGTTGTATTCGGCGGCATGGGGCTTGATTTCCTGGGCAACGAATTTGTGCACAGCGTCCCGCCACATGCGCAACTCAGGGCTAAGGTCAAAATCCATGGTTTCCTCCTGAAAAGTGTGTGATGGTGCGGCATCCGCCGCGGGAAGTCAGTCGGTGGGCGGCGCAGGCAGGTTGGTGGGAATCATGGCAGGTGGCATTTTTACCAGCACGGCCTCGCCAGTGACGCAGGGTTCGCCGTTGGCGTAAATGATGGTTTCCACCACCACCTTGCGTTCCTTGAGTTCCTTGATGCGCCCGCGGGCTTCGAGCGTCACGCCCAGCGGGGTGGGTTTGAGGAAGTTGACATGCAGCGCCGCGGTGACGAAGCGCGGCACCGGCGCGTCGTCGCCGGGTTCGTGGCCGGCAGCCCGGTAGGCGGCCAGCGCCGCGCTGCCGGTGCTGTGACAATCGATCAGGGAAGCCAGCAGCCCGCCATACACGAAGCCCGGAATAGCAATGTGGTCGTCTTCCGGCTTGAAGCGGGTCACGGTTTCGTCGCCGTCCCAATAGGTTTTTAGATGATGGCCGTGGTCGTTTAACCGTCCACAGCCGTAGCAATAACTCAGTTGGTCCGGGTAATAGTCTTGAAAGGCTTTTCCTGTACGTGAAATTAATGCAACTCCAATATAGAGTAACAATAACAAACCTACACCAGTAATAAATTCAGATTGTGTAAATTCCTGATAATGAGATGCGTAAT
>JALVOR010000366.1 GCA_027026295.1 Anaerolineales bacterium
GGAAACGGGCAAGGCCCGCCTCGCCCGTTTCCTGACCTCTCCTCGCCGGGCAACGGCAGCAAGCCTTGCCGCGCTCACCTTGTTTTCCCCCACGGCGCTCTTCAGCGCAGGCTTCAAGCCCTACGATTGCTACACGCCGCCGCCCGAACACAAAACCCTGGGCAATTGCCTCGCCGAATTCCTCAGCGTGAACGATTACCGCCACCCCGGCCTCGACACACCACAACGGCAGGCCGAAATCGGGGCGCAACTCAGCGCCGTGTTCCACCCCAATGCAAAAGTCTATTGGGAAGGCCCCGAAGCGGTCACGCCGTTGCTCTACATTCCCTACCCCATCGAAACTTTCCCGGCGCAATACAACGCCCCTTTCAACTACCACCGCGGCGGCTCAGCCGATGCACTGGAACGCTTCGGCTATTGGAACGAAACGTTGGCGCAACAATGGCTGCAGGAAGCCGACTTCATCGTGGTCTCCCAAGAGGCGCTGGAAAGCGATCCCACCGAAGACACCGCCAGCCGGTTGCAATTCCTCAAGGACCAAAAGCCGCTGCTGGTCGCTCCCTCCCTCGACATTTGCGGCGAGGCCAACGCCACCCTGGTCTTCGCTCGCCCTGCTGCGCCCTGACGCCGCTTGTGGATCAGCCTTCTGTGGTATAGTAAACTTGCATGCAACTGTTTGGCCTTGGGAAAATAGACCACGGACGACACGGAAAATCACAGATGTGCACGGGTTAAAACAAGAGTTCCGTGTTCTCTGTGCCTTCTCGGTGTCCTCTGTGTTTTTCTCTGCGGAACATTTTCCCGGATAAGGCTGAACGAACCTGCTTGCGGACGCCCATTTGTCCGTGACACCCACCCCGCGCCCATCCGCCACCACCCGCGTCACTCGCGGCTTGTTCTCACGCTCGACCCGCCCCATCCCGATACCCTGGAGGATTCCATGCCGCGCTTATTGCTCATTGAAGACGACGAAGGCATTGTGCGGTTTCTCAGCCGCGCACTCACCTACGAAGGCTATCAGGTCGACGTTGCCACCGACGGCGAAGCCGGCCTGGCCTCGGCGCGCGAACACATGCCCGACCTGGTCATCCTCGACTGGATGCTGCCGGGCATGGACGGGCTGGAAGTTGCCCGCCGCCTGCGCGCCATGGGCGACAACGTACTCATTCTCATGCTCACCGCCAAAACCAGCGTTGCCGACCGCGTGCAAGGGCTCGACATGGGCGCCGACGACTACATGGTCAAGCCTTTCAACATGGACGAACTGCTGGCACGCATCCGCGCCCTGCTGCGCCGCACCCGCCAGGAAGAGCCCAAAATCTACCGTTTCGCCGACCTGGAACTCGACACCGGCACCCGGGAAGCCCGCCGCGGCGACCGCCGCATCGCCCTCACCGCCAAGGAATACGCCCTGCTGGAACTCTTCATGCGCTACCCGCGACAGGTGCTCACCCGCAAGCAGATTTACGACCAGGTATGGCAATATGACTTCGGCGCGGGCAGCAACCTGCTGGAAGTTTACATCCGCTATCTGCGCCGCAAACTGGAAGCCGGGGGCGAACCGCGTCTGATTCACACCCTGCGCGGCGTGGGCTACGTGTTGCGAGAAGAAGGCGAGGACTGACCGCCGCAATGCACACCCTGCGCACCCGCCTGACCCTGCTCTATGTCGCCGTTGCCGGGGGAATGTTCCTGGTCATGGGTGTGGCCGTCTACGGCCTGATGGGGGTATTCCTGATGCGTCAGGTGGACCAATCGCTGCGGAAAAGCGCCGAAGTGGTCATCGCCACCATGGCACACGCCGCCGACCAGGGGAAGGACATCTCCGAGGCCCTCTCCCTCAAAAACCTTCCTCTGCCACCGGGCACTTTCGTGCGCTTGTGGGATCGCCAAGGCAACATCGTTTACCCAAAAACGAACGTCGGCCAGGCGCCGCTGCCCAAGCGCTCGGTAGACCAGCCTGAATTCTACACCGTCCGCACCAGCGAGCGCTCATGGCGTGTCCTCAGCGTCCCCCTTCACCAAGGCTCACGCCTCCTGGTCACCCTTCAAGTTGCCACCCCCCTCGACCCCGTCACACACGCCCAACACATCCTGCTCTTCGTATTGGTGGGCGTCACCCTGCTGGCAATCACCATGACCGCCATCGTGGGATATGTCAGCATCGACCTTTCCATGCGCCCATTAGCCCATGTCACCGCGCTGGCCGACCAGATTACCCGTGCCGACGACCTCTCGCGTCGCGTGCCTGTGCCGCGCGGCGCAAGCGACGAGGTGTGGACCCTGGTACAGGCATTCAACGCCACCTTGGGGCGGCTGGAAGCCCTCTTCCGGGCGCAGCGCCGCTTCATCGCCGACGTCGGGCACGAACTCCGCACCCCCCTGACCGTCATCAAAGGCAACGCCCAATGGATGCGCCGCATCGAGGCATTGGACAAAGAAGCGTTAGACAGCATCGAAGAGGAAGCCGACCGTATGACCCGCCTGGTGGAAGACCTGCTCCTCCTGGCGCGCGCCGAAGCCGGAAAACTGCCCCTGCGCCACGAACCGGTGGCGTTGGATGTCATCCTCGCCGAGGTGGTGCGGGAAATTCAGGTCATGGCACGGGAAAAAGACATTGCCCTGCAACTGGAAATCACCGAGCCGGCGGTGGTTTTGGGCGACGCCGACCGCCTGAAACAGGTTTTCATCAACCTCGCCAGCAACGCCGTCAAATATACCCCCAAAGGCGGCGAAGTCGTGCTCTCGCTGGAAACCGAACCGCGGTGGGC
>JALVOR010000367.1 GCA_027026295.1 Anaerolineales bacterium
GGAATGCAGCCACCACTGCCGCAGCAGAATTTGCCCGCCCGCGAGGAACACGGTTGCCAGCAGCGTGGTGCCGTAGCCTAATGCCCCGCTGCCCAGGTAGCCCGTGCCAAAGAACAGTGCCACCTGTACGAGGAAAGCGATGCCTGCCCAGCGCGGCGCGCTCTGGGAAAACCACGGGGCAATAGGCAGCAACGCCAGCGCAAACCAGGCCACGGCAAGCCGAAGCGGAGGGCGTTTCATGGCGTTACCCCCACGGCAGCGGCTGGGAAGCAATCTTGCGGTGGACTTCCCGGGTGAGCAGGGTGTCGTCAAGGGCGCGGTGGCTGTTGGGCATGGGGATTTGCAATTCCCGCCCGGCATGTTCCAGCCGCCAGCGGCGGAGGTCGCCATCCTGTCCGCGGACGCCTTTGAATTCCGAGTAGAGCGCCAGCAGGTCGCCGAACTCCACGCCCGGAATGTCGAATGCCAGCCCGTAACGCTCGGTGGTTTGCCGCATCAGACGGACGTCGTACTCGGCGTTGTACATCAGCACCAGCCGCCCGGCCATGACAGCCTGAATTTGCGGCCAGATTTGCGCCCACGTGGGCGCGCCTTGTAGCATGGCGGTGGTGAGACCGTGGACGCGGCTGGCGTCAGGCGGTACTTCGCCTTGCGGGCGCACCAACGTGTTGACCAGGGGGCGGCCATCGGCATCCACGATGGCGATTTCCACGATTTCGGCGTCGGGCCCCAAGCCGGTGGTTTCGGTATCGAGGTAAAGCGGGGCGCGGTCGAGCCAGGCTTTGGCTTTCTTGATGGCTGTCCAACGGCTCATTTCAGTCCTCCGGGGCGTTGTCCAGAATGGTTTCGATCTGTTCCAGAACGTTGTCGGTGAGTTTGGGCAGGGCTTCGGCGGCGCCGAGGTTTTTTTCCAGTTGTGGCAGTTTGCTGGCGCCGGTGATGACGCTGGAAACCTCTTTGCGCCGCAGCAGCCACGCGATGGCAAGTTGGGCAGTGGTGATGCCCAGGTCGGCGGCCAGCGCTGAAAGTTGGCGCACCCTGGCGATGGCTTCCGGCGTGATGCGGTCGCGAATCCAAGCCATGCTTTCCAGCGAAGCGCGGCTGCCTTCGGGAATACCGTCGTTGTATTTGCCGGTCAGCACGCCAGAGTAGAGGGGGCTCCACGTGGTAAGGCCGATGCCGAACTTCTGCGCTACTGGTGCGAGGTCGATTTCCACCTGACGGCGGTGGAACATGTTGTATTGCGGTTGCTCGACCACCGGCGGGATGAGACTGTATTGGCGGGCGATGCCGATGGCCTCGGTAATTTGTGCGCCTGTCCATTCCGAAGTGCCCCAATAGAGGATTTTGCCCTGCTGGATAAGGGTGTTCATGGTGTAAACCACTTCCTCGACGGGGGTGTCGGGGTCGAAGCGGTGGCAGTAGTAGATGTCCACATAGTCGGTATTCAGGCGGCGCAGCGAGGCGTGGATGGATTCGGTGATGTGCTTGCGGGAAAGCCCGCGCCCGTTGGGGCCGGGCATGGTTGGCCAGAACACCTTGGTGGAAAGCACCAATGCCTCACGCGGGAGGCCTTCAATGGCCTTGCCCATGATGATTTCGGCCTGCCCGCGAGCGTAAACGTCGGCGTTGTCGAAGAAGTTGATGCCATGATCGTAGGCGGCGTGGATGAGTTCCCGCGCTTCTTCGACGCTGAGTTGGTTGCCGAACGTCACCCACGCGCCGTAGGAAATTTCGCTTATTTTGATGCCTGAGCGACCCAGGCGACGGTAGTGCATGTATCTCTCCTTGGGTTTGATGAATAAGAGCCTATCCGAAAATTCTTTGCAGATGTGTCGCTGCGAGGCGGGCTGAGCAATGACGAAGCCCGCCCAAGCAGTCTCCTGCCGATAAAAAGGGGGATTGCTTCACTCCGGAGCCTGCGCCGAGCGCAGCGAGGGGGAGGCTTGCAATGACACCATCACGATATTTTTCGGATAGAGTAAGTGTGTTGCAATTATACCGTGAGGGTGAGGCGGGGGTTTAAGTTTATGCTCATTTTACGGCGGGGCGGGAAGCAGGTTGGAGCGCACAAGGATGGCGATTTCCTTGCCGCTGGGCATGGTGAGTGCGTATTTGGTGAAGCCCCACGCCTGGGGGCGTTCCAGTAATTGGTGGCATGCCTGCGGGGTGTTGGGGTGGGTGGTGCAGGGCAATGTGTCTGGGGAAACCATCACGAAAAGCCCCACGGGGCGGTTTTCCACAAAAGACTTGAGGTCGGCTGTGCTGCCGAAGCGGAATTCGTTGTCCACGCCCTGGAATTGGGGGCCGAAGTAGATTTCCCACTGTCCCATGGTGCCCATAGTGTAGATGGTTTGGTCGGTGGGCAGGTCGAGGCCGCGGACAAATTGCGCCACGCGCTGAACGGTGTGGTCGGGGTCTTTGAGAAACCTTAGCCAGCCGTGGGCATTGAAATCGTGCCATGCCCAAATGCTCATCCCGAAAACGGCAAAGAGCAGGGCGTATTCAGCCCATTTGCGTCCGTTTTGCGGCAACTTTGATACTTTTGGAGAGAGGCGGCCAAAGGTAATGGCGTATCCCAAGAGTAATGCTGTCCAAAGCATGTAGAGATAATGCGAATGGGGCACAATCAACATGCCGATGACGCCTGTTATGCCAATGATGGGGCTGAGCGGAAGGAGAAGGCGCAGCCAAGTTAGGAAGGCTTCCCTGCGTTTTTGGCGACGGCGTAGCAACATTCCCCATTCGACAACGCCCAATAGGGCGGGAAGTCCAAAGAAAAACAAGATTTGCCCTTTGAAACCAATATGATGCAAATCCAAAGCCTTGGTAGGCAGTTTGCTTACTTCTGCAAAATGCACGGGAAAGCGTTTGAGATTGTAACGAGCGTGTTCCGCCATGAGGTCGGGGCGGTCTCGCAGCATTGCCCACAGGCTCTCGGTGTTTGGGAAGTATTCTTTGATTCGGCCAGTGGAAAACCAGGGGTTCTCAATGGGGTCGCCAAGTTCGGCGCGCACCACGATAAAATGCTGCCGGAAGGCGATGAGCAGGCGGCCTTGTCGATATGGCAATCCCCATAGCAGCAACGGGACCGCCGCCGTGAGGAGCAGCCAGAGGTGCGCCCGGCGGCGCTGGGGAAAGCGGGTCAGGGCGCCGGTTATGAGGGCGAGTGCCCCAAAGGCCAATGCCGGCAAGGTCATCGAGGGGCGCACGAAAGCCGCCCACCACAACGCCCATCCGCTGCAGGCGAAAACCAGCCACCAGGGTGCCTTTTCAATGCGAGGCCAAACGATACCCAATGCCAGGGCCAATATCAGCCCCCAGAAGATGCTTACCCGTGGCCACACTACGCTTTGCCCTCGCGCTACCAACGCAAGTGCTCCGGCCCAAAATGCCATTGCAGGGGTGACCTTCGCACGGCGCAGTGCCCAGTATATGGCGATGGGGCTCAGAATGGCCGCCCAACGGTAACTGAGGTAATACAGTTTGAGGGGGTCGGGCTGGAGCAGTGCCAACGCCCGATACCACAGGCGGTAGAGCGGCGCGTATTCGGGCGGGTAGTGCCAGATTGGCATCCGCAGGGCGTCTCCAAGGTAGCCTGTCTCGTCGAAAAGTTCGATGTTGACGATGTGTTCCAGGGGGTGGAAAAAATGCCATCCCCACAACCCTAGGAGCGCCATCAAGAACAGGTCGAAGGTAAGGGGGGAGAGAAGAAGACTCTTGATGCGGGTTTTCATGTTTTTGCCATCCCTGTTCGTGCAGGACATGCTTGCATTATACTCAATTCCCGACGATGTGCCCTCAAAGGACGGAAAGGGGTGCAAGCAAAATGTGTAGAAAAGGTTGCCCTGTTATGGGATGAGGGCAAAGAAACCACAAAACCACAGAAAACACTGAAGCGCCACAGAAAACACAGAAATAAGGCGATTCGTGATGCGTGCTTTGCTTTCTTTGCACCTTAGCGTTACAAAAAATCCGTGTGCGTCCGTGACGATCCGTGTCGTCCGTGACCTATCCTCCCCAGGCTGAACAGTTACGCTTCGACAACATTTACCTGCACCCGACGGAAAGTTGGCTGTTCCAAAAATCCTTTGGCTGGAGTACAATGGAATATATCTGATTTCTGCGCCCGGCGCAGTTTCTTTGACGAAGACGATACCCGCCGTGTGGCAGAATAGAGGAGGAACACGACAATGGGCTTTGTTTTTCAATTGCAAGCAGCAGGTTTGACCGATATCGGGCAAAAGCGTTCCAATAACGAGGATTATATTGGCTTTTTTGAGCCAGTAGAGCCGCAGGAAGTGCTGGCAAGCGGTTGCCTCTATGTGGTTGCCGATGGCGTGGGTGGAGCCGCCCAGGGTGAGCGTGCCAGCAAATATGCTGTTCAGAAACTTCTCTATACCTATTACCAGCAGGGGGATGTGCCCCCTGCCGACCGATTGAAGAACATTATTCAGGAAATCGGCAACGATATTCACGCCTACGGGCAGAGCGCCGAAGGTGTGCGCATGGCAACCACCCTCGTGGCGGCTGTCGTTTGGCGGGAAAAACTCATCGTTGCCAACGTGGGCGATAGCCGGGCTTACCTGCTGCGCGGTAACGAAGCAAAGCAACTGACGCAAGATCACAGCCTGGTGGCTGAAATGCTGCGTAATGGGTTGATTAGCGAAGAAGAAGCCCGGGAATCCAACTACAAAGACCGCCTGACCCGCAGCCTTGGCGGGGAAGCCAACCCCAAGGTGGACGTCTTTGCATATGACCTGCAAGAGGGCGACCGCATTGTGCTGTGTTCCGATGGTTTGACCCGTTATGCGACCCCTGAGGATTTGCTGCGGCTGGCATCTGAGGGCGCGCCTGAAGAAGCCGCCCGCCGTTTGGTGGATTTCGCCAACCAAAAGGGCGGGGAAGATAATATCTCGGTCGTCGTTGTTGCCGTGGGGCCGCGGGTGGAAGTGGAGCATTGGACAACCGGCAGCAGGTCTTCGGCTGTCGAACCGCCGGACGCCCTGGCGGCGTTGCCTGTTGACGAGCCAACTACCGTGTATGCGCCCGAAGGGGAAACCGCCGCTGTTGATTCCCAAAAACCGCGGTGGTTCGACCACCGCTGGCAGATTATCGGCTTGTTGGGCGTGGTGATGCTGATTTTCGGCTGCGCCATTGGCGCTCTGGCTGCCCGCTGGTGGGGAAAGCCGCCCGCGGCGGTCACCGTTCCGACACAGCCGCCGGTGGCTGTGCAGCCTTCCCCTGTTGCGACGGCAACGCCCCTGCCGTCGCCTTCCGCCACGCCTGAGCCGACGCCAACGGCTACTGCTTCCCCTGTGCCTTCTCCCACGGTTGCCCTTTCCCCTACGCTGCCGCCGAACGTGTTTTATGCCTGCGTGGCGGTCGTGCAGCCCGGCGATGGGCTTTATGGCATTGTGGCGCGTTTTTATGGCGTCAACAGCAGCCGCGATGGCTTCAAGTCGGCCTATCACTTTCCTGAACTGGTTTATACGTATGCGCCGCCTGCTGACGACGACAAGCCGTGGCCCTGGCTGAAAACTTTCAATCGGTTGGAAATTCCAAAGGATGACAAAGATTGGCATGCTTTCGAAGAGAAGATAGGCACTTTGCCCGTGGTCGGTATGGGCATTTTGATGCCCCAAGTCTCCAGAAAGGATTGCGAAACGCAGGGCGGACGCTGGGTGCCCATTGAGAATTTGCCTTCCTGGGCACGCTTGACGGTTTCGCCTACGCCCACGCCCACGCCATGACTGGGAGGTTTTGCCGTGAAAGAGGAAAAGTTTTGCCCCGTTCACGGGCCTTATGATGCCTCGCTGCCGCGGTGCCCTTATTGTGCGATGGAAAACCGCGGGGAAGCGGATGGCGTTGCCGCGAGTCGCCGCCCGCCAGCGCCTGCGCCGTTGGATGCGGACGAAATTTCGCCTTCGCGGGGATGGGCGGACGGTGCGCCGGCTTTCCCGCTGGATGAAGGGCGCCTTGACGCTGCTTTCGCTGGGGAGGCGGCCGCGCCGCAAGCCGCGGCGGAGGATGAAGCGGGGCTGGATGATGTCTTCCTGGACGGCGATGCAGTTGAACATACCGTGATCCTCGATGGCGGCTTGCCCCGCACGGATGAGGATGCCCCCTTGGGGATTTTCTGGGTCAAAAACGGCGCCCATCGGGGAAAAATTCACCGTTTGCAGCATGGTGCAATGGTGGGGCGCAAACAGGGGCAGGTGCAGTTGGCTGATCCGGCGGTTTCCGACCCTCACGCCAAAGTGACGTTGGAGGATGGATGTTTCGTGTTGTGGGATTTCGGCTCGTCTAATGGCACGTATGTCAATGGCCGTCGCATTCGCGAGGCGACACCCTTGAAAGAAGGAGATGAAATCCGCTTTGGCAATACGGTAGTGGTGCTTAAGATTTTGGAGTAATGAGGAAGACAGGGAGGGAAATATGCCAAAATTTCTTGGACGCTTTTTGAGCGGCAGCGGTGCTGTGCTGGCGATGCTGTTCTTCTTTTTGCCATGGGTGCTGGTTTCCTGTAGTGGAAACTCTCTTGGCTCGGTGAGCGGTTGGGAACTGGCAGCAGGGATGGATATCGGCGGC
Organism: Anaerolineales bacterium; assembly: GCA_027026295.1. Taxonomy (GTDB): domain Bacteria; phylum Chloroflexota; class Anaerolineae; order Anaerolineales; family DRMV01; genus DRMV01. Next base: position 6,592 of record JALVOR010000367.1, read on the forward strand.
CAGCATGTGGATGGCTCGCCAGCGTTGTTCCTGCTGTTGTTGTTGGCGCTTGCCGCACTGGTGGTTGCTGTGGCGGTGCGCCAGCCTGTGGTTTTTGCGGTGGTGGAGGTGGTGATTGGCGTGTCGGCGATGCTGCTGATGCTGCTGGTGTATGTGCAAATGCGCCATGACCTTCTCAACGAGACCATGGGAATCATCCAGACCTCGCCCCGTGCAGGCTTGATCGGTTCGCTTTTGGGGTATATGCTGATTAGCGGGGGCGGCATCATAGCGGGCGGCGGGTATGCCTTTTCGCAGGGATGGCTGAACTTTTTGGGGCTGGAAAGCGTCGGCGGGGAAGGGAGCAGGGCGGCGCCCTCGGCTGCGCTTCCGCGGCGATCGAAACCAAAGCCTGCGCCGCGCCGAGCGGCCTCCCCGCCGCCTTCAGCGCAGCCCGGCGCAGCGCACCCCCATGCGTCCGCCGCTGATGAGGATGTTACGGCACTGGATGGAGTAGTGCCCGCCGTGGATGGTGTTTTCCAACCCAAGGCAGCGCTAATTGTGCAAAACGGGCCGTGGCGCAATCGCCAGTTACTGGTGGAGGGCGATGATGTGTTGCTGGGACGCGGCAGCCAGTGCCAGATTTGCTTCCCCGACAAGTTTGTTTCGCGACGGCATGCCCGCTTGCGTTATGCCCAGGGTCAGTGGTTCATCCAAGACCAGAACAGCAGCGGAGGCACCTTCGTCAATGGGGAACGGGTAAACGCGATCCGCCTCAACGATGGTGATGTTATTCGTATAGGCAAAACAGAATTGCGCTTTCGGACGACATAGGGAGGCGTTATGAGGCAGAGTTTGGTAGGCCGCACGCTGCTGGGGCAATATCAGGTGGTGGATTTTATTTCGGCGGGCGGGATGGGGGCGGTTTACAAAGTGTGGGATACGCGCCGCAAAGTGTTTCTCGCCATGAAAGTGTTGCATCCTCAGTTTGCCGATGACCAGCATATTTTCAAGCGGTTTCAGCGGGAAGCCCAGGCGTTGAAGCGTCTGCAGCATCCCAATATTATGCGTTTTTTCGGGCTTTTCCGTGAGGGCGCGACGACTTTCCTGCTGGAGCAGTTTGTTGACGGCATTACCCTGCGTGAACTTTTGCGGAAGCAGGGGCGCCTTTCGCGAAAACAGGCGTTGGTGGTGCTGCGAAGCGTGAGCGCTGCATTGACCTATGCCCATCAGAACAGCGTGGTGCATTGCGACATCAAGCCGGAAAACGTCATGCTCGACGAAGGGGGGCGGATTTATCTGACCGACTTTGGCATTGCCCGCCATGCTGATAGCACCACGACCACCATGCTGGGCGTTGGTACCGCGGCCTACATGGCACCGGAACAGATTCGGGAAGAGCCGGTTTCTCCCGCCACCGATGTGTATTCCCTTGGCATCATGGCATATGAGTTGCTGGCGGGAAGGCGGCCTTTCACGGGCGAAGAAGTGCAGGGCGAAGGAAACACCGCAGCGCGCCTGGCACGTTTGGGTATGGCGCATTTGAAGTTGCCACCGCCTGATCCGCGGCAGTTCGAGCCAAATTTGCCGCCGGAAACCGCTCAGGTGCTTCTCAAAGCCTTGGCCAAGCGCCCTGAAGAGCGTCACGCCGGGGTGTGGGATTTCTTCCTCGCGCTGACGAAATCGTTGCATATTGGCCTCGACCATTTGCCGGAGCGTTTGCCCGGTTTTGCTCCCGAAGGCGGCAGTCCCCCTCGCCGCCCCCCAATGGCGTCGCACGTAGGAAATGCTGCCGACGATGGCGTAACATTGCTCCCCGACGAGGAGGAAGCCCCCCGCCGTAACCGCCCCTCCGGTTGGGTATGGGCTGTGG
>JALVOR010000368.1:0-6989 GCA_027026295.1 Anaerolineales bacterium
AAAGTCGCCAGGGCGTTCAAAGGGCACGCGTTTGCCTCCCAGGAAGCGGCACGAAGTGCTCAAAAAGGGCTCTCAGGCCACTTCCTGAAGCCCGAAAACGGCTCGTTTATGGATTTGGTAAGGTGCTCAGCCTACCCCGCAAGGGTTGGAGTTCGCCTCACGTTGTCTAAAGTCCAATGTTAACAGACCACGGATAACACAGACGGCCACGGACACTTACGGATTTTCTGTGCGAATCTGTGAAATCGGAGGTGACATGCCAACCATCAAAATTGCCGTTGCAACGCCCGATGGCGAGCGCCTGAGTGCGCATTTTGGCGAAACGCCGTGGTACGAGGTTTTCACCGTTGAGGATGGCAAAATCATTGCCCGCGAGCGTCGCGCCAAGCCCTTCAACCCGGAACACGACCACGAACCCGGCGCATACGCCGAGCAGCATCGCCAGGGACGCGGCGGAAAGAACTTCTTTACCCCCATTCAGGATTGCCAGGTGCTCATCGTGGGCGGCATGGGCGAGCGCGCCTACCAGTGGGCGCGCAGTATGGGGCTGGAAGTGCTCCCCACCAAGGGCACGGTGGAGGAAGCCGTGCACGCCTACCTGGAAGACACCCTGGAAATCAACCCGCGGCGCATCCACCGCAGCGTGGGTGACCGCCACCACAGCCTGTGAAACCCCAACATTTCTCCCCACCGCGATGGTTGTGGCTGTTGCTGGGTATCCTGCTGATTGCAGCGGGCATCGCTGCGTGGCTGTGGCTGCCCGAGATGCTGCCGCAGGAAGACGCCTCGGCCATCCCCGTTGCAGTGGATTTCCTCGCCCCCGACCTGCACTTTACCACCCTCGAAGGCAAAGACATCGCCCTGAGCGATTACCGTGGGAAAGTGGTGCTCGTCAACAACTGGGCGACCTGGTGCCCGCCGTGCATTGACGAGATGCCGGTGCTGGACGCATATTACCGTGCCCACGCCGACGAGGGCTTCGTGTTGCTGGCTGTGGCCGCCCACGAATACCCTTTCGAGGTGCGCGAATTCCTGGAAAAGCACAACTGGCAACTGGCGCTCACCGTGGTGCCCGACCCTGAAGAGCGTTCGATGAGTGCCTTCCACCAAACCCACTTGCCCGCTTCGTATGTTGTGAACCAAGACGGCGTGGTGCGCCTGATGTGGGTAGGCGCTATCAGCCGTCGCAATCTGGAAAAATTCGTTACCCCACTTTTGGAGAAATGATGATGGATGCTAAAGTTACCTTGTTGCAGCGCATGACCTTCGACGCCACCGCCGATAGCGGTTTCCATGTCACCCTTGGCACGGTGCCGGAAGTCGGCGGCGACAACGACGGCTTCCAGCCGATGGAATTGATGCTAATGTCGCTGTTAGGCTGCACGGCGATGGATGTGATTTCCATTTTGCGCAAGAAGCGTCAGGAAGTCACCGCGTTCGATGTGAAAGGACATGCCGAGCGCGCCGACAGGCACCCCAAAGTGTTTACCCATGTCACCATTGAATACCACGTCACGGGCAAAAATGTGGACGAGAAAGCCGTGGTGCGTTCCATCGAACTTTCGGCAGTTCGTTACTGCCCTGCCCAGGGCATGTTGGCAAAAGTGGTGCCCATGAAACTGCTGTATTACATCTACGAAGATACCCCCACCGGGCCGCAACTGGTCAAGGAAGGCGAGTACGTGCGCCCTGAGGACGCGTAGCGCCCCCTGTTTGTCCCCATTTTGCCATGGAACACCGCCGCAGCAAATTGTGACCGCGGCGGTGTTTGTTTCTGTTCTGAAGGGACAAAGGGTGCCAACAGAAGCGTCCCTTTCTCTGTGTTTTCCGTGGCGTTTCTGTGCTTTCTGTGGTTATCGTCGGTGTCAATCTGTGGATTTTCCCCTTTGCGTTTCAGCGGAAAAGCGCCGGTAGCACTTGCAGCGCTTTCCCCAGGCGGGTGCCGTACCATGTCAACAGGCTGCCATCCAGCAAAAAAACACGTTCTGCCCGCGCCGCGGGTGTTTCGGCGAGCAGCCGCGCTATTTGCTCGCGCTCGGCTTCCCCGAACGCGCACGGTTCGTCGGGGAGCAAAATGACTTCGGGACGGGCGGCGATGATTTCCTCTGCCGTCACACGGGGGTAGCGGGTGTCGCGGCCGTTGGGGGGCTGGGGTTCAGCGCGCCCCAAATCTGCTTTGAGGGGGTAGCGGCGCTCGCGTTCGGCAAAGACGTTGTGGCCGCCAAATAGCGCAAGCAGGTCGTGCATGTAGGTGCGGGCGTTGAAGGTCATCCACCACGGCGTGTCATCGCTGAGATGGTCGAACCAGATGGGGCAAAATACGCGCATGGTTCCGGGCGGCGCGCTCTGGCGATGGAGGTCGATGGCGCGGGTCAAAATTTCGATTTGCCAACCGGCACGCACGCTGCGAAAAAGCCGTGCCAGCCCCCAGAGCACATCCAGCGACTCGTCCACGCTGAGGGGTGTTGCCGCCCAAACTGCGATGCCCTGCGCCTGCAGCGCGGCGATGGTCTTTTCGCTGTTTTCCTCGCGGTTTGCCAGCACAAGGTCGGGGTGCAGTGCGACAATGTCTTCCACGCGGGCGTTCTTGGGCCCGCCCACTTTGGGTAACTGTTGGGCTTCTGGCGGCGAAACGCAAAAATCGGTCACGCCCACCACGGCGTCGCCCATGCCGAGGTCGAACAGGCTCTCGGTGATGGAAGGCACCAGGGAAACCACGCGGCGCGGCGGGTGCGGCAGTTGTGGAAGGGGGTCAATCACGGCAACATCCTTGAGGGGCTGGAAGGTTTTGCGCCATTGTACAACGTTCGGGAAGGAAACGCAAACGCTGCTTTCCCGAAAACTTACAGCCCCCCATAGGCCCCCAGCGCGGTGGTTGGTAGCAATGTCTCACCCAGCCCAGGTTTGGAGCACGGGAGGTCGTCACGAAAGGTCAAACGTCCCCCTTCCAACCAAAGGCCACGCATCACACCGCCTTTCACAAGCGCGTCAGAGCCAGCGCCGAGCCCAAAGCCAAAAAGGCCAGCCCCACGAAGGCTATCAAAGGGGAACTCAGCAGTGAGCCGATCACGGCTAAGAAAATCAGCCCACCCGGCAAGCGCAGGGGCACGCCGGTGAGTTTGTCCACATCGTAAAGCACCAGGCTGAAGCCGGTGAGCGCCAGGGCTTGCAACGCCTGTGCCAGAAAGGCCGAGGTAGGCGAAAGGCTCATCCACGCGCTCAGCAGCAGCACGGCACCCACCGCGCCCCAACGCGCGGCCCGCTGCCGGCGATAAAAGCACAGCACGCCTACCCCCCACGCGGCCTGCGCCAACGCCCAGGCCCCAGCAACAGCCCACGTTGGCGCGCTCCAGTTGAGCGCGGTCATACCCATCATCACCACAGCATAAATCACCGCCAGCACCAGCCCCACGGCCAACGGTGCCCGACAAGAGCCCACTCGCGGGCGCATCTGGCCGCGGCTTTTCTTTTTCTTGGTCATGGTTGCTCCTAAATCAAAAACGCAGAGAGGTTAACGCAGAGACGCAGAGAAAGCAAAGAGGTTAACGCCAAGGTCGCCAAGGGACGCAAAGGACGCCAAGATTAACGCAGAGGCACAGAGAGGTAACGCAGAGACACAGAGAAAGCAAAGAACGCAAAGAACGCAAAGAACGCAAAGAAGAACTTCTGTGTTCTCTGTAAATTTCTGTGTACTCTGTGTTTCTGCCTCAATTGGTGGAATCTGCGTAATCCGCGGTTTTTCGCTGAGCAGTTACACCCATTTTACCGCACCCGCGCCCCTACCGAAACGAAGGGGCGGAGAGGTCTTCTCCGCCCCTGGGCACAACAGCCTCCACACAACCGGGCTACTTTTGAGCCATCTGATAGAGTTCTTTCTCCAGTTGATCCACCTCGTCCATCTTGCCTTCGGCTTCCAGTTTCTCCATGCGGGCCAGGTACATGTCTTCCGAAGACATCTTGACGATTTCGCCGGGTTGCACGCCCACGTTCTTGGCGCCCCGTTTGATCGCCCAGAAGAACATGTACAGCCAGAAGGCCAGGTAGAGGGCGTAAATCACTGCTTGCAGCGCAGGGCTATGCGGCGCGAGCAGGGCAGGCACGAACGTGGTGGGCGCGTACGGCGCGCTGGCCATCAGACCGTCCCAGAAATCCCGCGCTAAGGTGTAAGGCAGGTAGCCCAAGTAGAAGAAGGGCCAAATCAGCAAGCCAGTGATGTAGAGCAAGCCCGTGCGACCGTAGTTGCGGAACTCGCAGCCGATCATGAAGATGGTGCCCAGCCCCAAGAGCAAGCCGCCGAAGATGTCCATCGGCAGGGTGGTTTGCACGCGGATGCTGTGCGAACTGATGCCCACGGTGTGGAATTCGGGGCCCACATAGCCGCTGGCAAAGGCCTCCGAAGCCCAGTGGTGGCCTTCCATGATGCCGAAGAAGGCAAAGCCGATGAACATCACCAGGCCGGTGAGGAAAATGTGCAGGCTCAGCGCGGCGAAAGGTTGGAAGGAGACGAACACCGTGCGCAGCGAATAGGGAATGCGCCAGCGCATGGCCGACGCCCGCTCGCCCTTTTCCACCTCGCGCCCCAGTTCGGGGTTGATTAGGCCGCATTCGGTGCCGAAACCGGTTTTGGCCACCGACGTGCCCAGCAGCAACCCCACGATCACCAGCATGATGATGTTGGGCAGGTTGTGGCCGTTGATCATGCTCTTGTAGATTTTGGTCTTTTCGATGGTCTCGGCCCAACCCATCTTCAGCGCGTAACTGTTGCCCGCCAACGCGTTGTAGGCAATGAGCACGATGATGATGCCCAAGATGGCGTAAAGGGCATAGCGCACGCCCTTGGATTCTTTGACATCATCGCTCACTGTAAGGCCGTCGGCCCAACCCCGTTTGGCGGCTTCTAAGGTGAACCACAGGGTTTCCTGGCTCTTGAAATACGCCGAGAGGTTGAGGTTCCGTAAAATCACGAAACCGATCAACGCGCCGAGGGTGGCAAAGGCCATTACCACCCAACTCTTGATGTTCATGGCCGCGAAGCCGCCTAACAGGTGGTGCAACGTGCAGCCGCCGGCCACACGCGTGCCCCAGGCAAAGAGGAAAGCGCCCAAAGCCACAAAGACCAGGCTTTTCTTGGGATATTTTGCCCAGGCACGGAACTCACCTTCCAGCCAGGCGAAGACCAGCGCGGCGACCATCGCGCCGATGATCACCCACTGAATGGAAGGCTGATAATCGGGCTTGGTCGCAATCAGCGAATGGCCGAAAAGGGTGCTCTCCACCCCGGCCAACATGCGGGCCATACCGCTGGTGACCCCGACAAACTTGTGCTTGGGATGGCCCAAAGGCAAAAAGAGATAGTTGATGATTTCGGCCATGGCCGTCAGTACCCCGGCAGTCCACCAGGGCCACTGGCGTTTCAGCCATGGCACCCCCGCGTAACCGTTCTTGAACTTTGCCATTGCATAACCTCCTTATCAAAACATAAAAATTCGCGAATTGCCGCGCAAGCGGCGTTAATGTGGCGCTCATTATAGAAGCAAGCCCGCAAAAACAGTTCGCCCCAAGTGCTTTGATGAGGTATAATAAAAACTTATAGCATGACCGTGTCGTCCAGACGGGCTGTTGCCTCTCAGGGCGGCGATGCACTTGCCCAGCGTGCCAAGCGCACACCGCACCAATTTGCCGGGAGGCGCCCATGTCTGTACTTTTCCCCTCGTGGCTGCCGGTGTTTTTGGCCGTAGCCGAACACGGCAGTTTCAACAAGGCCGCAGAAGTGCTGCTGCTCTCTCAACCAGCGGTCAGCCAGAAAATCCGCCATTTGGAGGTCAGCCTGGGGGTACGGTTGTTTGAACGCACCCCCAGCGGCGCGCGGCTGACCCTCGCGGGCGAGACCCTGCACCGCTACGCTCACGCCGCGCGCTGGATTTTGCTTGCCGCGGAGGGCAGCATCACCTCTCCCCGCCCTGCAGCCCACGTCCGGCGCCGCCTGCTTTTGGGCGGCACCCCTTCCTTGGCAGCGCAGTGTTTCCCCCGCTGGCTCAAGGCTTTCCACCAGCGCCATCTCCAAACCTTAGTGCACCTGCAAACCGACACCACTCCCCACCTTGTGCAACAGGTCGCTCGCCACGCCCTGCACTTGGCTATCATTGAGGGCGAACTCCCCGACGAGAGCGAGGTGCACTACACCATCCTGCAGGAACTCCCCTTCCAACTGGTGGCGCCCAACCAACCGCCGTGGAACACGCGCCAGAGCGTGCCCCTGCGGGCACTGCACGAAACGCACTTTGTCGCCCGGCCTGCCGACACCCAAACCCGCCGCTGGATGGAGCGCATCTTCGCTCAGCACCACATCCGCCCGCACATCGTAGCCGAATTAGACAGCCCCGAAACCATCAAGCAGGCCGTAGCCCACGGCATGGGCGTCAGCCTGCTGCCGACGTGCTTCCTGCGCGACGCACCCAACGAGCGGCTGGTGGTGCTCCCTGTGGAAGACGTGCCCTTGCAGCGTTACCTCAAAGCCATTTGGGCCAAAGACATGCCCATGCATCCGCTGGCGTTGGCCTTTTTGGAAGCCCTGCAAACGGAATTCCCCCACCTGAGCCGGGTGTTGGAAGCCGCGCGGCACCCCGACTTCAGGGCGCTTTACGCATTGTTGGAAGACGCGCGACCCGCGCCCCAAGAGCCTGCCCCATGAGCCTGCACGTGCCGCCTGCCACGCGCCCGCTGCGAGGTGTTGCGTATAGCCATGGGGCGGTCTGTTGGCGGCAGTCGGGCGCGCCGTAAAGGGTGGTGTGAAGGGTCTTGATGGCGTTCATTCCTGTTTCGGAATGTTGTTACGGCTCGTGAAATGCCAAGGGCTTGCGACAGAAGATGTCTAAAGCCTTAGCGCCCATCTGCCTTGCGAGGCGAGGGCGGGGCGGGTAACGTGTTCACTTCCCCCTGGCCGCAAGGGGTATTTTCGATTTGCAGGGTGGTGTGAGCGATTCCAGCGG
>JALVOR010000368.1:6999-8380 GCA_027026295.1 Anaerolineales bacterium
GCATCCATTCCTGTTTTGGAATGTTACTGCAGCCCCGGCGACACGTCAAGGGTTTGGTTGGAAATTGACTCTGCGGATGACGCAGACAGAAAACCACAGAAAACACAGAAAGCGGGGAGTAAGGGTGGGATGCGGGATGGGGGAAGCGGCGAAGTGCCGAAGGGTTGGGTGGCTGGTTGCCTGGTTGCCTGGTTGCTCGGGTGCCTCTCCTGGCACCCTCGGCGCCTTAAAATCCGCGTCTATCCGCGTTCATCCGTGGGCTGTGAACAGTTACAAGTTGGGAACGAAAGGGGATGTAGGGTTACGGGAGCACCCCAGACCTCAGCGCCCATTTGCCTCGCGAGGCGAGGGCGGGGCGGGCAACGTGTTCACTTCCCCCTGGCCGCAAGGGGTATTTTCGATTTGCAGGGTGGTGTGAGCGATTCCAGCGGTTTCGTATAGCCATGAATTGATAGCGGAGAGCAGTTCAGCCGCGCGGGCGTGGGGCTGGGCGACCACATGGGCGCTCAGGGCAATGTTTTCCGGGCACAGGCTCCAGATGTGCAGGTCGTGGACGCTTTCCACCCCCGGAATGGCCGCCATGCCCTGGGCGATGGCTTCCACAGAAATGCCGCGCGGGGTGCCTTCCATCAGGATGTGGAAGGCCTCTTTCAGCACGCGCCACGCGCTGGCGGCGATCAGCAGGCTGATGAGCACCGAAACGAGGGGGTCGAGCCAGGCCCATTGGGTGAGGGCGATGGCGACCGCGGCGAGAATGACGCCCACCGAGGCCGCTGCGTCGCCGATGACGTGCAGGTAAGCGCTGTGAACGTTGAGGTTCCGCTCGGCAGGGCGGGAGGCGTGGCCGTGCTCGTCTTCGTGGTGGTCGTGATGATGCCCGCCCAGCACGAGGGCGACCACGACGTTGACCACCAGCCCAATGACGGCCACGACGAGCATTTCGGTGCTCTTGATGTTCACAGGTTGCTGCCAGCGGTGCCAGGCTTCGCGCACGATTTCCACCACGATGACACTCAGCAGCGCGCCGTTGATCAGCGCGGCGAGCACTTCCATGCGGTGGAAGCCGTAAGTGTGCCGGGCGTCGGCAGGCCGGGAGGCCAGCCGGATGGCGAGGTAACTCAAGGCGAGGGCAAAGGCGTCGACGAAAACATGCCCGGCATCGGAGAGCAAGGCTAGGCTGCCGCTCCAGAGCCCCCCGGCGACTTCGGCAATGAGGATGCCGCTGGTGAGGATCAGGGCCCAAACGAAGCGGCGCTGGAGGCCGGCTTGTTCACCATGGGCTTGCATGATGGCTCCCGGTTTCCAAGGCAGGTGGGTAAGGGTGGGGGATTCCTTGGCGATGAAGGCAGTGTATTTTTGAGCCTTGGCACGGGGAAATTAT
>JALVOR010000369.1 GCA_027026295.1 Anaerolineales bacterium
GGCGTGCAGGGTGAGGGTGTCGGCGAGGTCGGCGGGGTTTTCCAGGCTGTGGTCGCCGCGGGGCAGCAGCAGGCTTTGGGCGTGGGGGTTGGCTTCCACGGCCTGCCAGCCTTCGGGGTTGTGGGCCGGGTCGGCGGCGCTGGCGACGAACAGCGCGGGGCGGTCGGCGTAGCGGGCGGCTTTCCGCACCGCGGGGAAGGCCAGCAGCGGCGTGAACCAGAGGGAGGCTGCCAAGTCGCCCAACGCGCCCACGCCCCACAGCGCGCCCATGGTCAGCGTGCCGATGGATTTCCCCACCAGCAGCACCTGCTTCACGCCGGGGCGCCGGCGCACGGCGCGCAGCGCGGTTTCGGCATCGGCCAAAAGCCATTGCAGGCGGGTTTGCGGTTCGGCTTCCTGAAAGGCGGGCCGGCTGTAGTCGAGCCACGCCGCGGCCACGGGTACCCCGCGCTGAGCCAGCGCCTGGGCGGTGTAGTAGAGCAGCGGCTTGTCAGGGGTGTAGCGCAGGCCGGGCAAAATCAGCGCGGCCACCGCGCCCGCATCCTGGGGGATGCGCCACTTGAGGGCGAAAGGCTGGTCTTGCCAGCCGCTCAGGGTTTCGGTTACAAAATCCGGCATAAGGCTTTCTCCTCCATCGAGGGGCCGCGAATGACAGCAGATGCCCACGGATTTTCAGCCAAGGAATGAACGCAAAGCCACAGAAGTTGCAAAGAAGGCAAAGCAAATTTCTATGTCTTCTGTGCGATTTTGTGTTTTCTGTGGTTTCCAAGGTCATTGCCAAGGATAAAGTTGCGCGCCAAATCATAACACAAACGAGTCACTTTTGCGTTTTTTATGCTATGATTGAGCCAGCACGGGAGTTCGGGAAGGAGTCCATGACAACGAACTGGAAACGCGCGCTGTTTTACTTAGGGCTAAATGTCATCGTTTCGGCGTGCACCGCGTGGGCGGTGTTGACGCTGTGGGGGCGTTCTCACCTCCCGCCGCCGCCTCCAACGCCCGCAGTGGCCGTTGCCAGCGCCCAGCCTCTCACCGCAGCCACCGCGACGCCCCAGGTGTTTGTTTACACCGTGCGCCAGGGCGACACCCTCGGCGACATCGTCCAGCACTTCGGTGTCCCCGTTGCCGAAATACAAGCCCTCAACCACCTGGAAGCCGACACGCCGTTGGCCGTGGGGCAGGCCCTGCTCATCCCCGGCAAGCCTGCCACGCCCACCACCGTGGCGCTGAACCAAGGGGATTTAGCCATCGGCGGCGTGCTGGGCGCGGGCGTGCTGGAAGACGAGCGCGTCCTCATCACTTACCACGGGCAAGGCAGCCTCAACCTGGAAGGCTGGCAACTGGAAAGCCCCAACGGCAAAACCTATGTCTTCCCCGCCCTCAGCCTGGAACCCGGCGGTGCGGTGCAAATCTGGACCAAAAGCGGCACCGACACCGTGGTCGACCTCTATTGGGGGCTGAACGCCGCCGTGTGGCAGCCCGGCATAACGGTTTCCCTGCGCAACCCCCAGGGCGAAGTGGTGGCGCAGTATCAAATTCCGTAACCCCGCAGCCCGTCTCCCGCATTCCGAACCCCACCCCGTCCCGAAAGGTTTCCCCATGACCCAGGCTCTTTACCGCAAATGGCGTCCCCGCAAGTGGGAAGAAGTCGTTGGCCAGCAGCACATTGTGCAGACACTGCACAACGCCATCATCGCCGAGCGCGTCGCCCACGCCTACCTCTTTGCCGGCCCGCGCGGCACCGGCAAAACCACCTCGGCGCGCCTGCTTGCCAAAGCCGTCAACTGCCTCGACCCCGACCCGCAAAACCGCCCCTGCGACCAATGCGCCCACTGCCAGGCCATCAACGAAGGGCGCTTCATGGATTTGATTGAAATTGACGCGGCCTCTAACACCGGTGTGGACGACATCCGCGACCTGCGCGACAAAATCGCCTTTGCCCCCAGCCAGGGGCGCTACAAGGTCTATATCATCGACGAAGTGCACATGCTCTCCACCGCGGCGTTCAACGCGCTGCTCAAAACCCTGGAAGAGCCGCCCGCCCACGCCATTTTCGTGCTGGCGACCACCGAAATCCACAAAATTCCCGCCACCGTGCTTTCCCGCTGCCAGCGTTACGAATTCCGCCGCATTCCGGTAGCCGAAATGAGCGCCTATTTGCAAAAAATCGTGGCCGGCGAAGGGCTGGAAGCCGAACCCCAGGCGCTCCAATGGATTGCCCGGCAGGCCACCGGCAGCCTGCGCGACGCGATTTCCCTGCTCGACCAGATGGCCTCCACGGGCAAGCCCATAACTCTGGAACTCGCCCGTGCAGTGTTAGGCACGGCTGCCGACCAGACGGTAGATGCGCTCATCGAGGCACTGACGCAAAACCAAATCGCGCAGGGGATAGAACACATCCACACCGCGTTAGACAGCGGCGCCGACCCGCGGCAACTGGCGCGCCAGACCGTGGCCTACCTGCGGCAGGTGCTGCTCACCAAAACCAACAACGCCGACCTGCTGGATGTGCCTGCCGAAGCCCGCCCGCGCCTGGCACGCCACGCGGCGGCCTTTGCACTGCCCGACTTGCTGCGCGCCATTCACACCTTCGACAAAGCCGCCGCCGAAGCCCGCGCCGACTGGCACCCCAGCCTGCCCCTGGAAATCGCTTTTCTGGAAGCCGCCCGGCAGCCCCCCGCCGCCCAAAGCGCCACCGCTGCGCCGCCGCAGGCTTCCCCACCGCCGCAGCCGACTTCCCCGC
>JALVOR010000370.1 GCA_027026295.1 Anaerolineales bacterium
GCACGGGTGCGCAGGGTGTCGATGTGCCAGCGGGGGCGGGGGCTGCCGCGGAGGTGCCTTCCCAGGCGGGCGCGGATGCCGCCCGGCCCGCGGGCGCTGCCGGTGTAAACATAGTAGCCCGCGGGGAAGTAAGTTTCCCCGAAGCGCCCCACGGTCAGCGCAGCGGCGCTTTCCAGGTGCAAGGCAAGCCAGTAAGCGCCCGGCGCGGTGGGAAGGGGTGTTCTGGCAGGCATGCCTGTAGTATAGCCTTCGAAAATTAATGCGAAGTGAATGGGTGACAATTGTCACTATGTTAAGCCCAAGGTGACGAGTATCATCTTAAAGTGCCGTGAGAAAACCTATATACATAAGCGCATAGGTAAATAGTTTGACGGGATTGAAAAGGAAGGTTGATATGCTCCCCAAGGAGCAGCAAGAGGAAATGGCGCCTTTTCAGGCAGAAATGTGCGCAGCGTTAGCCAACCCGCAGCGGGTGCTAATGCTGTGCGCGTTAGCCGAGCGCCCCTACCACGTCAGCGGTTTGGCGGAACGTTTGGGCATCAGCCAGCCGCTGGCCTCGCGGCATTTGAAAGTGTTGCGCGAGCAGGGGCTGGTGTGCGCGCAACGTAAAGGCGCCATGGTGGAATACCGCTTGGCCGACCAGCGGCTGCTGGAAGCCTTGCGTTTGATGCGGGCAGTGCTGCAAGACCGCTTTGCCCGCCGTGCCAGTTTGTTGGATGCCGCCGACACACCGTCGGGCGTCCGCTAATCTTCATTAGTTTCAAGGAGAAGGCTATGGACAAAAAACCAACATGGCTGCTGGGCCTGGTAGGCATTCTCCTGGTGGTCATTGTGCCCATTTGGGTACTCTGGCCGAAGCCTAATAAGCCCCAAGATAACCCTTGGGATAACCTGCCCGAGCACGCGCCCCATGTGGACCACTCGGCGATTATCCAGGGCACCTTTGAGACAGGGCAGGATGTCACCAAGACCTGCCTCTCGTGCCATCCCAATGCGGCAAGTGATTTCATGCACACGTCGCACTGGACCTGGGACAGTGCCGAAGGGTTCAAGGTCCCGGGGCATGACGAGCCGGTGCATTTCGGGAAGTTGCATTCGTTTAACAACTTCTGCATCGGCACGGAAGGCAACCAGCGAGTGTGCATGAAGTGCCACACCGGCTACGGGTGGACGGAAGAAGCCCCCACGGACTTCTCTAATCCCAACAACGTGGACTGTCTGGTCTGCCATGCCGACCCTGCCAAATACGGGCGCGGCCCCTACGGCGACCCGGCCAAGGGCGTGGATCTGGCGGCTGCGGCCAAGGGCGTGCGCAACCCCACCCGTGCCAATTGTCTTACCTGTCACGCCTATGGCGGCGGCGGCGACAACGTCAAGCACGGCGATATCAGCAGCGCCCTTTACCACCCCGACCCTGACCTGGATGTGCATATGGGCAAGTATGACTTGCAGTGCACCGACTGCCATCGCACCGAGCACCATCAGGTCAAAGGTAAACTCATCAACCTCAATCCGCAGGTAGAGCCTGAGGAGCAGGCGCAGTGCACCGACTGCCACAGCAACGCCCCGCACGAAGACGAGCGCCTGAACGCTCATGTTCAGTCGGTGGCGTGCCAGGCGTGCCACGTGCCTGAAGTTGCCGAGAAGATCCCCACCAAGATCTACTGGAACTGGGGCAGCGCCGGTCAAGACCTGCCGCAGAACCACTTCCATTACCTGAAGATCAAGGGCGACTTCGTCTACGTGAAGAACCTCAAGCCGGTTTACCTGTGGTTCAACGGCAACGAATCCGAACGCTATGTGGAAGGCGACCCTGCCAACATCGGCGGCATTACCTACATCAACAAGCCTGCCGGCAGCATCGACGACCCCAAGGCGAAGATCTTCCCCTTCAAGATTCACGACGCCATGCAGCCTTACGACAAGCAATACGGCTACCTGCTGGCGCCGTTGACCGCGGGCCTGCCTAACGGTTTCTGGACCAAATTCGATTGGGATTTGGCCTTCCGCGAAGCCGAAGAGCACACCGGCCTGAAATACAGCGGCGAGTACGGTTTTACTGAAAGTTACATGTATTGGCCGCTGACCCATATGGTCAAGCCCAAAGAAAAAGCGCTCCAGTGCGCCGATTGTCATGGCCCCAATGGCCGCCTGGACTGGAAGGCCTTGGGCTACCCGGGCGACCCGATGGAATGGGGTGGCCGGTTCGACAACAATCACTAACGGAGGGTCGCTATGCAACGGAAATTCATCTCCTTGTTGCTCTTCACGGCGCTGATCGCGGTCATGGCACTGGGTGTGTCTGTGGGCGTGCGGCAGGCGCTGGCCGAAGGCGGCAGCACGCCTCAGGCTACGCCTTCCCCCATGCACCCGGCTTATGCCCTGCTCGATGCCAATGGCACGCCGGTAGTGGAAAGCGGCCAGCCCGCCGACCTGGTCAAGACCTGCGGTCAATGCCACGATACGAACTTCATCGTTTCCCATGCCACCCACAAGAAAGCGGAAGACATCCCTGGTTTCCAGGGCATGACGGCTTCCTGCTCTCTGTGCCACAGCACCAATCCCAACGGGGAAGCCCGCAAGGATGCCCTGTTCTCGGGTGATACCGCCTGGGCTGACAGTGCGGTGCTGCTGGGTTCCGGCCTCATCAGCAAGACTGCGGACGGCTGGCAGTGGAACGCCAATGCCTTCGATGCCGATGGCAAGGTGAAGGCAGATTTTGTGGATATTCACGAGCCGACGAATGTCAACTGCGCGCAATGCCACGGTGCAGTGCACACCGACCTGCACACGCCCTTCGTGCTGGAAGACCCCTCAGCCAACTGGGTTACCATGACGACCGGGCAGGTGGTGTCGCCGCAGCGCATTTCCGAATCGGGCATGAACATCGAAGGCAAGGAAAACCTGGCCTATGCCTGGGATGTGCACGCCGAGCGCGGGGTGCAGTGTGTGGACTGCCACAGTAGCAGCAGCAGCCCCTCGGCGCGACGCTATGACGAAATGCCCGATTATCTCACTTACGACCCCCGCCATCCCGACGTGGGGAACTTCCTCAAGCAGCCCAGCCATGAACTCACCAGCGACAAGTGCGAATCGTGCCACGACCCGGTGGCGGCGCACAAGGACTGGCTGCCTTACCTGAACTTGCACATGTCGAAGGTGGCGTGCGAAACCTGCCACATTCCGCAAATGTACGCCCCGGCGGCAGCAACCATCGACAAGACGGTGGTCTTCCCCAACGGCGACACGCCCACGGTGTATCGCGGCGTGGCCGCGGCTGACGATGCTGTGGAAGGCGCCGATGCGCACGAACCCTTCACCGTCTCGCACAAGATTGTGGGCTTCCAGCCGGTGCTGCTGAAGAACGACGACGGCAAACTGGCGCCCTACAACCTGGTGACCACCTTCCGGTGGGTGTACGAGAAGGATGGCAAGACCGTTGCCGTGAACACGGACGATGTCAAGAAGGCCTGGATGCCCGACGGCAAATACGCTGCTGACATCGTGAAGGCTTTCGATACCAACGGCGATGGCACGCTGACCGCCGATGAACTGGCGCTCGACACCCAGGAGAAAGTGGACCTGATTGCCAGGCGCCTGGCCGACCTGGGCTTCGCCAATGCGCACATTGTGGGCAAGGTGGAACCCTACGCCATCCACCACAGCGTGGCGCAGAGCGACTATGCCGTGCAAGACTGCCGCGTGTGCCACAGCGAAGATTCCCGCGTGGGCAAGGCGATGATGTTGGCGCCTGCTGCACCTGCGGGAACGGAAGTGGGCTTCGGCAGTGACAGCCTGCAAGGAAGCGGTCGGGTGGTGAAAGACGGCCAGACACTTTACTTCCAGCCCGAAAAGGATGCCAGCCTGTATGTTGCCGGTCGCGACGCCATTGGCTGGATTGACATCATCGGTGTGCTGGCTTTCCTCGGCACGCTGTTGGGCGTGCTCGGCCACGGCGCTTTGCGGGCTTACAATGCCAAGAAATACTCGCCGCACCACGGCCATACCAAACCTGAATATCTCTACACTGCTGCGGAACGCTTCTGGCACTGGCTGCAGATGGCCGCCATTCTCATCCTGCTGGTGGTAGGCCTGATCATCCACGAGCCGCAGTGGTTCGGCGGCCTTTCCTTCCGCGGCATGGTGTTCGTCCACACCGTGGTGGGCTGGATTCTGGTTGGCAATTTCCTGCTGGCGCTGTACTACTTCCTGGCGACGGACTATCTCAAGCAGTTCGTGCCGAAGCCGCAGGGCTTCTTCAGCCGGGCACTGTTGCAGGCGAAGTTCTACGCACAGGGCATCTTCCGCGGTGAGCCGCATCCCTTCAAGAAGTCCTTCTGGGACAAACTCAACCCGATGCAGCGCATGGCTTACTTCGGCTTGCTTTTCGGTATGTTGCCCATTCAGATGGTCACGGGTGTGTGGCTGTGGGCAGCACGCATCTGGCCTGCAGCGGCCAGCCTGTTTGGCGCGGCTACGATGACTTGGGTTGCCGCTATTCACACCCTGGATGCTTGGTTGATTGCAACCTTCGTGGTGGCGCATGTGTACCTGACCACCACCGGCGCGACGCCTTTTGAATACATCGAGGCGATGATCACCGGCTGGGAAAACGTGGAAGTGGACGAAGGCGAACTCGAGGCCTGACGACAAATGCCGGGCGGGAAAGCGACGCTGCTGCGCCCTCCCCGCCCGGTTGCGAAAGGAGTGCTGATTATGACGGCAAAAACTTCCTGGTTTCAGAAATTGATAGACCGTCCCCGGAAGCCGTATGCCAACCCGTATGTGGGCGGCGTCATTCTGGGTCTCTCCCTGTTCTTTTCTCTGTTGCTGACGGCTAATGGCCTGGGCGCTTCGGCAATCTTTGCCCGCATCAATGGCTTCCTGGTCAACCTGGTTGCGCCGCACCATGTGGATACCGTGCCGCAACTCATCAAAGTGGCCGGCGGCTCGAAGAACCCCTTCAACAACTGGATTACGTGGGAAGTCATCGGCGTAATTCTGGGTGCCTTTGCGTCGTCGGTGTACTTTGGCCGCTTCAAGCCCGAAACCCCTCGGGGGCCGAAGGTTTCCGAAAAAGGGCGCTGGGTGATGGCGTTCTTCGGCGGCATGATTTTCCTCTATGGCGCACGCATGGCTCGCGGCTGCACCTCGGGCCAGGTGCTTTCCGGTGGCGCGACCCTTTCCGCGGGCAGTTGGCTGATTGCCATGGTGATGTTCGCCTTTGCCTTTGCCACTGCCGCCCTCGTGCGGAAACTGTGGAACTGAGGAGGAAACCGATATGTTCCCCTTAGCCTCAATTACTGCTTTAGGAAAAGTCGGCCTGGCCATCGTGGAAATCCTCATTGGTATAGGGTTTGCGGTGGGGCTGGAAGTCTCAGGTTTTAGCGATTCCTTTGTGCTGACCGGTCAGTTCTATTTCCGCAATGGCCGTGTCATCAAGGCCATGTTCACAGCGATCGTGGTGTCCATGGTGCTGGTGTTCGGCTCGGTGGCGTTGGGCATTCTGGATTACGACGTCATTTGGGTTGACCCCACGCACCTCTGGCCTGGCGTGGTGGGCGCGGCGCTGATGGGCATTGGCATCATCATCGGCGGCTATTGCCCCGGCACCTCGCTGGTTTCCTCGACGGCGCTGAAGAAAGATGCCTGGTTCTTCGTCCTCGGCGGTTTGGTGGGCACGTTCCTGTTTAGCGAAACCGAAAAACTGTTCCACTACTTCTACAACAGCAGCGATTATGGCCGGGTGACCCTAATGGACGTTTTCCACCTCAATGCCGGGGCGGTGGTCTTCATCATGGTGGTGATGGCGCTGGTGGTGTTCTGGCTGAACGAGTGGGCAGTCAATAAACTCAAGCGGGAAGACAGCCAGCCGTATGCCACGCCGCGCTGGGCTGCTGCGGCAACGGTAGTTGTGTTGCTGGTGGCTGCAGGCGTGTGGGCTATCTGGCCGACATGGCAGCAACGCTGGAATCAAGTGGCAGCCAAGCAGGCACCTTTGCTGGAACAACGCCAGGTGCAGGTCAGCCCTGAAGAACTGGCAACTACCCTCAACAAGACCAAACCGTTGCAGACGGTCATCATTGACGTCCGCGACGACTACGACTACAACCTCTTCCACCTGCGCTGGTCTCGCCACATTCCGCTGAACGCGCTGGAAAGCGCGGTGCCGGAACTCAAGGCCATCGCCAAGGAAACCCCGGCGACGGTGTTCATGATTGTCAGCGACGGTGAGGCCCAGGCAACCGAAGCGTGGAAGATTCTGGCGGCCTACAAAGTGCCCAACATCTACATTCTGGATGGCGGGTTGAACAAGTGGATCGAAGTGTTCGGTGAAGAAGACCTCGCCGAAGGCAAGATTATGGAAGCCAAAGCCGCGGGCGATCAAGAAGCCCTGGATTACTACTTCGAGGCTGCTTTGGGTGCACGCTACCGCAGCGCCGATATGTTGGCTGACCCTGACAACGACGAAATCATCGAGAAGATTCAGGATAAATTCGAGCCCAAGATCAAGATCAAAGGCCCCTCAGGGCCTGCCGGCGGTGGCTGCGGCTAATGCCGTGGTTTGGCAAACAAAGGCCCTCGGCACGATGCGCCGGGGGCTTTTTGTTTGGGTTCCAAAAGCCTTTTGTGGTATGATTGACATACCCGCAAGGGAAAAATCCAGGTGCCTGTTCAGGTGGAAACACTGATGGAAGAGCGAAAAATCACGATTATCGAAGGCCCCCCCCCGACATTTGAAGCCGCGATGGACGAATGGGCAATGTCGATGGTGGAAGGCCCTTCGTTGAAGAAAATTGCAGTCACTCGCGTGCGCGCCCTCAATGGCCCGGCGCTGGTCGAGCGTTGTTACCGCGCATGGAAGCAGCGCGAGCCCATTCATCTGGAGTTTCGCAGCGCCGACGGGCTGATTCAGCGCGTGCCCATCGTGGCGGCCCATTACAGCCAGATCGATGATGCCGACGTCCTCCGCCTGTGGGTTGCCGTCGATAACCCGGATATCGAAGTAGATTATGAATTCGTGGACGATGGTGGTGAGCCTGTCGAAGACGAAGGGCTGGACATTGATTCCATTGACCCCGAAGACCTGCTGCTTCACCTTGGATTCGACGAGGATGAAGCAGACGGCGAAGAAAATGCCGACGCCGAAGAGGAAGATAGCGATGACGATTTCCTTGCCGGTTTAAGTTTTTGATGCTTTCCCACCATTTCGCACAACGCCCCCGCAAGGGGGCGTTTTTGCTCAGTTCTCGTAACTGTTCAGCCTTGGAAAGCGGGCCGCGGACGATGCGAAGACGAATTGCGGGTTGCGAATTGGGCCGCGAACGCCCATGGGTTTTTTGGGACGTGAAGAACGCAAAGGACGCGAAGGAGGCAAAGAACGCAAAGAAAAAAATTTGTGTTTTCTGCGCCTTCTCGGTGTTCTCTGTATTTCTTCTCTGCGAAATCTGCGGTTTTTCTTTGCTGAGGCTGAATAGAGACCAATTCTCGTGAGGAGGCTGGCCGGATGGACAAGCCGTTGCACATTGCCAAAGAAGGGGCGGTCATGGTGCTTACCATGAACCAGCCGCCGGTGAACGCTTTTACCCACGACCTCACCCAGGCGCTGCAAAAGGCGCTTTCGCAGGCCGGGCGCGACAAAACCGTGCGCGCCGTGCTGCTCACCGCTAATGGGCGGGCGTTCAGCGCCGGGCAAGACCTGACCGAACTGCAGGCCGTGGAGGGCGAATCGCTGCGGAAGCACCTGCAGGTGACTTACAACCCGCTGATTTTGCAACTCCGCCGCCTGGAAAAGCCCGTCATCGCTGCCCTGCACGGCGCAGTGGCCGGGGCGGCATTGGGTGTGGCGCTGGCCTGCGATTTGCGCATCGCTGCCGAGGGCACCCGCTTCCTGGTGGGGTTCTCGGGCATTGCCCTTGCCCCCGATTCGGGCGTTTCGCTGCTCTTGCCCCTCGTCATGGGCTTTGGCCGCGCCACGGAATACGCCTTTACCAACAAACCCTTCACCGCCGAAGAAGCCCTCGCGTGGGGGGGGGTCAACCGCGTGGTTGCCCCCGATGCATTGCAGCAGGAAGCCCTTGCCTGGGCGCAGGAACTCGCCGCCGGCCCCCTGAAAGCGTTGGGGCTGACCAAGCGGGCGTTCAACCGCGCCATCATGCCGCATCTGGAAAGCGTGCTGGACTACGAAGCCCACATTCAGGACATTGCCGGGAAGGCCCCCGAACATCACGAAGGTGTAAGTGCCTTCCTGGAAAAACGCCCGCCGAAGTATATTTAGGCAAAGGCCGTGAAACAAAAACGAGCCTGCTGGCAGAAACAGCAGGCTCGTTTTTGTTAAGGCAAACCGTTTTCAAGGCAACAC
>JALVOR010000371.1 GCA_027026295.1 Anaerolineales bacterium
CCCCGCGCCAGCGGGCGATGGTAGGGGCTGCCCCGCTTCGCTTTCGGGGAACAGCGGCACGGTGGGCAACCCGTATTACACCGTGGTGGTATGGACGGATTGCACGCCGCACAAGATTACCTTGCCGGAGCGCGCCAATTGGGTGAAAGCCGTGGCTTCCCTCACTCCCAAGTCGCGCGAGTGGATTACGCGGGGGTCGCTGGGCATCCGCTACCCTGGCGCATATCTCCATCACCCCGACTGGTCGTGGTTCAACCTCGGTACGGGCGGTTTCGACGGCCCCGTTTACACCTGGCGCTACCTTGCCGAGCGCGTCCAGGTGGCCGACCCGGGCGAGTACACCCTGACGCTGGACGGCTATACCAGCGGCACGGAAGTTGCCGCAGGCCGCTCGTTCCATCTCGTCGTCGGCTCTTTCGAGGTCGCCGTGTTCACGTCCACCCTGAAGCATTGAGGCTGTCTATGACCGTTGTCTTGCGCCCTTTCGTGTGGGTGCTCAATGGCATGTTGGTAACGCTTTATGTCGTCGTGTCCCACCTGCCTGCCCTGGTCGCTGTGGGCGCAGCGGCTTTTGCCACGACGTTCGCCCCGGAAGAACAGCGCCGCCACGCGTGGGCGGCCGCGGCGCTGGCTTCCGCCGGCGCGCTGGTTTCCGGCGCGCTGCCCGCGCTGCTGGTCGCAGCGATGGCCGCGCTGGGCGCGGTGGCCGTGCGGGTGGAGAAGTACAACCCTTACACCCTCGCATGGCGCACCATCGGCGGGCTGGGGCTGTACGGGATGATGCTGCTGGGCTTTGCCCTCTACAACGCCCTTGGCGGTTTCCCCGCCGAGATGGGAGCGTCTTACCTGGACGCCATCATCCGCATTGCCGTCTACGCGTACCCCCTCGGTTTTCTCGCCATGATAGCGCAGGCGTTGTGGGTCCACCCGCCCATGCCCGGCGGACGGCCTGAAGACCTGGTGACCACCGTGCGCACGCGCGGGAAGCGTGAGGAATAGCATGGAGCAATTCACTTTGACCGCTGCATTAGCCGCCTGGGGCGGCGGCCTGTCGGCTTTCCACGGAAGGCCAGCGAAAGGCATCTTGTGGGCGGCGTTGAGCCGTGGGCTTTTGGGGCGGAAGTTTTTTGTTGCCTGCTTTTGCCCGACAATCGTAACGCGGGCCTTTAAGGCCTGAGTATAGGGGTAGTTGGCCTAAAGGCCCAACCGGGCCTAAAGGCCCACCAAGGAGGCGCTATGCTGGACATTCTGGACAACGGCATCGTAACGAAAGATGGGCAGGTCAGGTATTTGTGGTTCGAACTGGACTACAACGGGCGGCGCTTCTTTCGCGCCGTGGCGCTGGCGGAACTCACCGCCTTGCCTATTACCGTGCGGGAAGACTACGACTTGCTGGACAAGCAGGCCGCAGCCGTGCGCGGCCTCTACGACGCCAAAGTGGATTTTCTCTACCTTGCCCTGGGCATCTTCCACCCGCGGCACATCGGCATCGTGCAACTGTACGGCGCGGCAGGGGAGGGGCAGGACGCGCAAAGCGCAGGGGCAGAGGCGGAAGCCCGCCTTGCTTCGGTGCAGGCCATCCTTGCGAACTACCCCCAGTCTCAAACCAGACCGCCAAAGCGGGAATGGGTGGCCTGGTACGTGGACTTCGTGACCAACCAGGATACCCGCTTGCTGGCTATCCTGGGCTACCCCGACCCGCGCAAGACCCGCAGGGGTATCTCCCGCGACGGCGAACTGCCCAACCCAACGGATGACGACATGGCCGCCGAGCAGAACGAAATCCTTTTCCGCGGCCTGACGAAGGTCAGGGAAGATTTCGTCTTTCAGGTGGCCTCGCACCGCATTTCGCGGGAGCGCCTGACCGGCGATTTGATGCAGGTCGCCCGCCTTGCCTCCATTGCCGCCTCACGGCAGCGGGGAAACCTGGGCATGGGCTTTAGCATGTCGCTGCCCATTATGGCTGCGCTTTCCCGCGGCGTCACGGCAGGGCGGAACGCGGGCCACAGCCAGGGGCAAAGCGTGGGTGATGGGGTACAGCATTCATGGGGGAAGGCGCATGGCACGCAGGTTTCGCATACCGACGGCGTGAGCGATGGCGTGGCTTCCTCGCACGTCGTTTCGGTTTCCCGCCAGGTGAGCGAACAGGTGAGCGAAGGCGTCGCCAAAAGCCACGCGGTGACGAATAGCCAGGCCGTGAACCACAACGAGGCTTTGAGCGGAAGTTTCAGCGTTTCTACGAAACTCAGCGCAGGCGTGGTGAGCGGGTCGGGAACGGCTACCGTGGGGGCATCAATCTCGGATGGTTGGAGCAAGGGAAAGGCTGTAACCGACGGCACGACCGTTTCCCGGCAGCATGGCGTCGGGCATTCCACAGGCGTTACCGTGTCGGACGGCGTTTCGCGTATCCATACAGAGACGCACAGCGACACGGTAGGCGAAAGCGACA
This sequence comes from Anaerolineales bacterium, assembly GCA_027026295.1. Lineage (GTDB taxonomy): Bacteria > Chloroflexota > Anaerolineae > Anaerolineales > DRMV01 > DRMV01. The sequence goes on from JALVOR010000371.1 coordinate 2,450, forward strand.
ACGTACAAGAGGGGTGGGGGCAAAGCCACCAGACCGCGCGGACGTGGTCGGATGTGCGCGGCGCAACGGCGGGGCAGATGGCAAACTTCGGCATGAGCACAGGGCTAATGCCAGGCGTCAATATCAGCCGTGCATGGCAGACCGAAGACGACGTTGCTATCCGCACCACGGAGGTGCTGCGCCAGTTGGAAGGTATCGTCAATCAGGCCAGCCACGAGGGGGGCTTTATGACGACCGCCCTCATCCTCACGGCTTCCGAGCGCGGGGAGCGGGCGGCGCAAGCCCTGACG
>JALVOR010000372.1 GCA_027026295.1 Anaerolineales bacterium
GATTGCCGCTGCCATGCTCTACAACGTCTTCGAGGCCGTGTACCGCAAGACGGTGACCGCCCAAGACCCCAAGCCGTTCTATGTCGTCGTGGACGAAGCCCAGGAAATTGCTGCCGGCATGAAACTGGAAAACCCCCTCGCCGAAGGCGGCAAGTTCGGAATGCGGGTGTTCGTGCTCACCCAATCTCTAACCATGCTCCGGCAAATCGAAGGCTTCGAAAGCGTGGTACAGGCATTGTTGGCCAACACCAGCACGCAAATGTTCTTCTCCCCCGACCCGGACGACCGCGACATCATCGAGAAGACCCTCAGCACCTACGCCCGCTATGGGCGCATTACCTTCGACCTGCCCAGCCTGCAATGCTGGCTGCGGGCGCGCCTGGAAGGTCGCTGGCAGCCGCCCGCGCTGGTGCAGGTGGAACCGCTGGCTTCGGCGGATATTACCCGGGTAAACGCCCTGATTGACGAGGTGATTGCCGCCCACCCGGACGACTATGCACCCGTGGAAGAGCGCGGGCAGAACATCGTGGACGCGCTGCTCAAACTGCTGCCGCCGTCGCAGCAGGCCATGTTGGGCTTTGCCCTCAGCGAAGACGACGAGACCGCCGCTGCGATGGTAGAAAAAGCCACCACGCCACCCACTGAAGACGACCGCCTGGGACTGTAACGAGGTTGACTTATGCGCCTGAATACCATCGGCACACACACCGGCTACCAAATCTTCGGCGCCTTTTCTGCCGTGCCTACACCGTTTTGGCGCGGCAGCCTGACCCTCATCGCCGCGCCGCCTGGCGTGGGGAAGACGTCCTGGGCGCTGGACATGGTAGCCGACGCCGCCGCCCAGGGCGTGCCCGCGGCCATCGGCTGCTACGAACACACCGAACAGGAACTTGCCGAGCGGCTGCGCCGTCAGGCCGCGGGGAAAGCCTTTGGCCCTCATCCCGAAGACCCCAATGACATCCATGCTCCCATCGTGGAACGAATGCTGGCGCGGGCCGGAAACACGGTGCTGCTGCACCTCGACAGCGAAACCGATACCCTACGCACTTTCGAAGACATGCTCCTGCACGACGAGGGCTTCCCTGCTGACGGCCCCGCGCTGGTGGTGCTGGACTACATCCAGCGGGCGCCGGTGGTCAACCGTATGGGGCAGTTGATTACCGACGATACCCGCGCCGGGGAAGCCGCCGCCGCGCTCAAACGCATGGCGTTAGAACATGGTTGGGGCGTGGTGGGCATCTCGGCAATGGAAAAGACCTCGTTCACCCCCGACGACCTGGAACTGCTACGCGCGAACCCCGAACAAACGCTGGCCACCCTTTTGGGCGACGAGCGGCTGGTTTACGAGGCCGACCGCGTCTTCGTGCTCTACCGCCTGGAAACGCTGTCCTGTGGCTGCTGCTACCGCTGGGCGCGTCTCACCGCCAAGAACCGCCTGGGCAGGGCGGGCGTCGATGAGGTGCTCTTTTGGGGCCAGCGTACTTTGGCTACACTGCCCTCGACAGACGCCCCTATAAACGAAGGAGCGCAGTAATGCTCTGGGCATTGGTCGGGATAGGATTACCGATAGTCGGGTGGGGGTGCGGCGGTGCGCGTGACGGCCTTTTTACCCTTGGCCTGGCTCTGGCCATTGGCAGCGTTGCCGTCACCGCGCTGTTGCTGGGCGCTGCGTGGGCGGCAGGGCTCGGTTTGGGTTTGGGAGTTTTGCTCTACGTCTCACAAAGGGTCTATCATGGCTAACTTGGTGCAAATCGTCATGTCGATGGCCGCCGAGACGTGGCGAGTGCTGGTGGTGGGGCTAATTACCATTCTGTCGCTGGCTATGCTCGCCCATACCATTCGCGCCACGGCAGCGATGGGTACGGGAAGCGGCGAGGGGTTCAAGCAAGCCGTCCTTGGACTTCTTGGGCCGCTGATGGTTGGGCTGTTCCTGTTTCTGGGCGCGCCCCCGCTGCTGCGCGCCATGACCACCGTCAATTCATGCACTTCCACCTTCGCCGACCTGACGGCCTGGTCACAACGCTTACTGGCCGCTCTGATTGCTTTCCGCCTGCTCAAAGCGGCTTACATGGCAACAGTGGCGGACGCTTTCGGCACGGGCGAAGCCGCGGCCATGCTGCTCACCGAAGCCGCAGGCGTCATTGCCGTCATGTTGTTCGTCCCGTTCATAAGCGGCGTGGCTGCTGCATTGTTGGGTTGTTGACCCATCCTTTTCAGGAGGTTTCTCATGTTACAACCTTTGCTCGCTCAATTGACCAATCTCGCCGCCGAGTTCTGGGCCTTTGGCGTCGGGGTGCTGCTCATTCTGGCGGCGCTGCTCATGCTCTACCGCGCCATCCAGGGTACGACCGCCCTGGGGTTTGGCAGCGGCCAGATGGCTGCCGCTGCCATAATTGGTATTGTCGGCATCCTGATTATCGTCATGGCTGCCTTCAAGGTCATTCCGTCGTTCACCGAGATACTCAAATCCAGCGCACCTTCTGCGCCGTTCAAGTGAGGTTGCTATGGGTGGATGGGAACGCAATATCGTCATCTTTGGCGCGGCGGGTGTAACGGCCGTTATCGGGCTGTTCGTAGGGGGCATGGTCATGGGCCTGGTGTGGACTTTCTTTGTTCTGGCCGTGGCCATGTTCCTCGCCCTGGGTCGCTTCGGGCCTGACCATGTTCCCCTGGAAACCTGGCTCTTGCGCCGCTGGCGGTACGCCCGTTCCCTCAGCCGGTACACATA
>JALVOR010000373.1 GCA_027026295.1 Anaerolineales bacterium
GGCATAGGGGAGGGGTTCTCCTGTGTCAGGTGTTCCAGTGTCAGGTGCTGTACGCTCCTTCCCGAATCCCTTGGTTGCCGCAATATATCCTTTTTGCCTGAAAGGAACCGCAGAGGTTACACAGAAAATCTGTGAAAATCTGTGTAATCTGTGGTTTTTATTTGCTTTGCCGAAATTTCTTCCAGTAGCGCGCCAGGCCGCTGGCCGACATCCACGTGGGGTTGGCGGTTTCGTAGGCGTGGTGGGTTTCGGGGTCGATGCCATCGCGCTGGTTCTTTTCCAGCACCCAAGTTTCCAGTTTGCGCTCCAGTTCTTCCACGCTGGGCTGGGCGGGCATTACGGCTTCCAGGAAGCCTTCCACGTCGTCCAGTTCCCGCTCGATGGCGTCCAGGTGCCAGCCTACATCCTCGAAGGGGCCAAAGTGGGTGGGCACGATGGCGCGCGGGGCGGCTTCCCGCAGGCGGGCGAGGCTCTCGCGCCACTTTTCCAGGTGGAATTCAGGCGGCGGCATGGGCAGGCGCAGGTGACGGGTGCCTTGCAGGGGCAGGCGCACACCGCCCACATCGCCACTGAAGCACACGCCTTCGAACATGTAGGCGTAGTGGTGATAAGCGTGGCCGGGGGTGTCGAGGGGCGTGAAGCGCAAGTCGCCGATGACGATGTCCTCTTCGTCCTGCACGACATGCGCTTTGTCTTCCGGCACGGGCAGGAATTCGCCCCAGAGGGTGTCCATCATGTCGCCGTAAATGCGCCCCGCGGAGATGAGGAGTTTCTCGGGGTTGATCATGTGCGGTGCGCCCACCGGATGGACGTGAATGGTTGCCCCCTGCCGTGCCAGGAAGCCCGCCGCGCCGGCGTGGTCGAGGTGAATGTGGGTGAGCAGCACGTCGGTAATGTCGGCGAAGGTGAAGCCGCGGTCGGCGAGGGCTTTTTGCAGGGCGGGCACGGTAGAGCCGGGGCCGCTTTCGATGAGGGCAACGCCTTTGTCATGGCGGAAGAGATACACCGCGATGGTGTGGGGCACGTGCTGAAAATCCAGGTCGAGCACTTCGAAGCGATAGTTCATGGGAAAACCTCCGGGTTGTGGCTGCAGCGGGGGCTGTCAGATTGTGTCTGTTCAGCCTTGATAAAGAGAAACCGCAAATTACGCCGATTTTGCAGATGAGCACAGATTGGGCGAAAAACTTTGAAAGGCACAGGGTTCGCCACGGTTTCTTGGCAACCTTTGGAACCCAGCGTTTGAAAAAATCAGTGTCCATTCGCGGCTATCCGCGTCATCCGTGGTCTATTTCCTTATGGTGGAACAGTTAAGACTCTATCCGAAAAATATTGTGGTGTCATTGCGAGCCCCCCTCGCTGCGCTCGGCGCAGGCTCCGGGGCGAAGCAATCCCCCTTTTTATCGGTCAGGAGACTGCTTCGGCGGGCTTCGTCATTGCTCAGCCCGCCTCGCAGTGACACATCTGCGAAAAGTTTTCGGGTAGGCTCTAAGTCAGATTTTGTCGCTGGCGTCGTCTAACGCCTGAACTTCGTTGTCGGTCAGCCGCCAGCCCAACGCGCCGGCGTTGGAAACGGCCTGGCGGGCGTTTTTCGCGCCCGGAATGGGCACCGCGCCCTTGCAAATCACCCAGTTGAGCGCGACCTGCGCCGGGGTTTTGCCGCTGTGCCCCTGCCCGATTTCCCGCAGCAGGCCGATGAGCGGGCGGATGCGCTCAAGGTAAGCACGCGAATAGCGGCGGCTGCGCACCCCGCCGGGCGGGTTTTCGGGCGTATATTTGCCGGTCAGCAGGCCCATTTCCAGCGGGCTGTAGGCAATCAGGGTGATGCCGAGTTCCTGGCAGGCGTTGAGGGTGCCGTCGCGTTCCGGTTTGCGGTGCAGCAGGCTGTAGTGCACCTGGTTGGAAGCCAGCGGGATGCCGCGCGTCTGCAAAATGGCATGGGCGCGGTGCATTTGCTCTGCGGTGTAGTTGGAAACCCCCGCGGCGCGCACCAGCCCTTCTTCGACGAGTTCGCCCAACGCCCGCACCCAGAAATCGGTGCTGCGGGGCGGCCAGGGGAAGTGAATTTGGTAGAGGTCAACACTTGCCAGCCCCAGTCGCTTCAGGCTGTAGCGCAGGGCGCGGCGTATGGCGGTTTTCCGCACCCGCCACGGCAAAGGGAAGAACTTGGTGGCAATCACGATGGGCGTTTCGGTCTGGGCGAGCATTTCCTGCAGAAATTGCTCGGAGCGCCCCAGGCCGTAGACCTCGGCGGTGTCGAAGAAAGTGATACCTTCTTCGACAGCGGCGATGAAAGCGGCGCGGATGTCGTCGGCTGTGTACTCGCGCCCGTAATTCCAGAAAAAGCGGTCGCCCCATGCCCACGTGCCGATGCCGAGGGGAGGGATGCGGATGTCGGTATTCCCCAAGGTGAGGGTTTGAGGGGAGGTCATAGGTTTCCTTTAGTCGGGTAGTCAGATGGTCGGGTAGTCAGATGGTCGGATGGTTGGGCAGCAAAACGGGGCGGATTTCGGTTGTGGTGGAAATCCGCCCCGCGCGAAAGTCATGGAAAGGTTTAGCCTTCGGCAAATTGGGCGCGCAGCACTTTTTTGTCGATCTTGCCGACGCTGGTCTTGGGCAGTTCGTTGACGAATTCGTAGCGTTCGGGAATAGCCCACTTGGCAATTACGCCTTCGTCGACATACTTTTGCAGATGGGCTTTCAGGCCGTCGGCGTCCACGCTTTGGCCTTCCTTGAGCACGAGGATGGCTAAGGGGCGCTCGTCCCACTGCGGGTCGGGGATGCCAATGACGGCGGCTTCCTGCACGGCGGGGTGCAGGCTGAGCAGGTTTTCCAGTTCCAGCGAAGAAATCCACTCGCCGCCGCTCTTGATGACATCTTTCAGGCGGTCGACGATTTGGACATAGCCGTGCTGGTCGATTACGGCTACATCGCCAGTGTGCAGCCAGCCGCCTTCCCAGAGTTTTTCGGAGCGTTCGGGGTCCTTGTAGTAGCCCGGCGTGAGCCACGGCGTGCGCACCACGATTTCGCCCTTTTCCTGTCCGTCGTGGGCGACGTCTTTGCCTGCCTCGTTGACGATGCGCAGGTCGACCAGCGGAATGGGCACGCCGGTCTTGATGAGGTAATCCAGTTTCTTGTTTTCGTCCCAGGCTTCCATGTAGGGCTTCAGCATCGCAAGGGTGAGGATGGGCGCGGTTTCCGACATGCCATAGCCTGCGGAGACCTTGATGCCGAGTTCTCTGGAGCGCCTGGCGAGGCCCTTGGTGAGGCGGGCGCCGCCGATGACCACTTTCCACTGGCTGAGGTCGTATTTTTCGATGCCCGGCGCGTTCACGATCATTTGCAAGATGGTGGGCACGCAGTGGCTGAAGGTCACTTTGTGGGTGAGGATGAGTTTGAGCAGCATTTGCGGCTCGTAGCGCCCCGGATAGACCTGTTTCAGCCCTAACATGGTGGAAACATACGGCACGCCCCAGGCGTGAACATGGAACATGGGCGTCAGGGGCATGTAGACATCGTCTTTGTGGAGCGCGCCGTAATCGCCGAGGGCGCTCAATGCCAGGCCGCCTGACAGGCCGTGGAGTACCAGTTGCCGGTGGGTGAAGTAGACGCCTTTGGGCTTCCCAGTGGTGCCGGTGGTGTAGGCTAAGGTAGCCTGCGTGTCTTCTGGCAGGTCGGGCAGGTCTTCCAGCGGCTGCACGCTCCCGAGCCACGCCTCGTAATCCAGGTCGGTGAGGGGTGTTTCGGGCGGGGTTTCCTTGTCGGTGATGATGATGTATTTGCGGATGGTGGTGAGTTGTGGGGCAAGTTTTTCCACCAGCGGCAGGAAGTCTTCATGGAAAACCAGGATTTCGTCTTCGGCGTGGATGACGGTGTAGGCCAAATCGGCGGGAGAGAGGCGGGGGTTGATGGTGTGGAGAATGGCGCCAATGCCGGGGATGCCGAAGTACATTTCCAGGTAGCGATGGCTATCCCACTCGATGACGCCGACTTTGGTGCCGATGGTGGCGCCTGCTGCTTTCAACGCGGCGCCCAGCCGAAGCACGCGCTGATACATTTCGGTGTAGGTGTATTCCCATTGGTCGCGGTAATAGATTTTCTGCTCGGGTGCCCAGCGGACACCGGCTTCCAGCAAGCGTTTGAGTAACAGTTGATAATCGTAAGCAGGCATAATGTCGTCTCCTCACTCAGAAAAACGGGAACGCGAATTCTCAATTCCAGTATAGCATAAAACCTTTTTGGGCAAACCGATTTCGGTAAAAGGCAGCAGGATTTGCAAGCGACGGCCTGTTTTTGTGGGCTTTGTTTTTGGCACTGCTTGAAAGCGCGCTGTGTTATAATTGCAGCATGAGCGCCGAGACCCAACATTCAAAAAAGCCCGTGCCGTTGCCTGCATCTTCTGGGGCAGCCCAGCCAAAAGCCAGCCGCAAATGGGTGTGGTTTGCGGTGGCTGCGGTGGTGGTTTTGCTGGGCGGAACGGTGGCGCTGGTGGTGTATTTGCTCAGCCCCAACGCCCCGACGACCCGCATTCGCGATATTTTCATCGTGCTGTTGGCGCTGGAAGGCATGTTGATTGGGCTGGCGCTGGTTGTCTTGCTGGTGCAACTTGCGGTGTTGATTAACCTCTTTCAGAAGGAAGTCCGCCCGATTCTGGATTCCACCACGGAAACCGTCAATGTGTTGCAAGGAACGGCGGCATTCTTGAGCGACCGCGTCGTAGAACCGGTGATCAAACTCAATGAAACTGTGGCCGCGCTGAGCAGCATCATGGGCGCGCTGAACTTTGTGCGAGGCCGCAAAAGAAACCCCACAAAAGGAGAGTGAACCATGGCCGATAATAACAACGATTTTGGCGCTTTTTTGGCTGGTGTGATTGTTGGGGGCGTGATGGGCGCGCTGGCAGCGCTTTTGACGGCCCCGCAGTCCGGCGAAGAGATCCGCACGGTGTTGAAGGAAAAGGGCATTGAAATCAAGGACCGCGCGGCAGTGAGCGCCGAGGAAGCCCTCAAGCGTGCCGAAGAAGCCCGCAAGAAGGCCGAAGAGGCGCTGGCCGAAGCCCGCAAGAAGGCCGAGGAAGCCGCCAAGGCCGCGCAGGAGCAGGCCATTACCCTGCAGCAGCGCGGGCAGGAACTCGCCGAAGAGGTGGCAAAGAAGGTGAAGGTCAAGAAAGCCGGCGAAGGCGAGGCAGAGGCTTCCGAAAGCGAAGCGTAATGCACCACACGTACACCTGACCAAAAGCAAAAGCACCGGTTTTCATGCCGGTGCTTTTCTGTTTGTTGTTGCCAGAGTGCCCAGGGCCCAAAGGGAATTGCCGGGTTTCCGAGTTTTCTGTGGTTTCTCCTTGCCAGAAGTGAGTGCGCTCACACTGCTTCTTCGGCTTCCCGCATGGTTTGGAAGGCGGTCAGGCCGACTTCCAGAATGTCCAACGTCGGCTCGCGGGTGGTCAGCCGGCGCAGCCACAGGTTGGGCTGCACGATAGCCCACACGAAGCGATTGTGCATGTGGTCTGCCGTCCAGCGCAGGTATTCGTAAGCGATGCCTGCCAGCACGGGCAGCAGCAGCACCCGGCTTGCCAGCCGCCAGGGCAAGGTTTGGTCGCCCAGCAGGCTGTAAACCAGAATCGAAACCACCACGAGAATGAGCAGGAAGGCCGTGCCGCAGCGGGGGTGTTCCAGCGGGTAGCGGGCGGCGCTTTCGGGCGTGAGGGGCGCGCCGGCCTCGAAGGTGTTGATGGTCTTGTGCTCTGCCCCGTGATACTGATACAGCCGGCGCACTTCGCCCATCAGGCCGATGGCCCAGACATAGCCAACCAACAGCGCCAGCCGCAGCAGCCCTTCGGCCATGTTGCCCCAAAAGGTGCTGCCGTGCAGCAGCCGCTGGGCGACATGGCCCACCCCGGCGGGCAGCAGGGCAAACAGCGCCACGCCCACCACGAGCGAAAAGCCCAACGTCAGATACAGCCCCCAGCCTTCTAACTGTTCCTCTTCTTCCATTTGCACATTCGTCGAAATGGTCAGGGCGCGGGTGCCCAGCACTAACGCATCCCACAGGCCGATGATGCCCCGCAGGAAGGGGATTTTCATCACCGGGCTTTGGTAAAGGTGGCTGAGGGGTTCGGTGTGGATGTGAATTTCGCCGTCGGGCTTGCGCATGGCCATGGCGACGGCGCGGCGGCCGCGCATCATCACGCCTTCGATGATGGCTTGCCCGCCGTAGTTCGGCATCTTGAGGTTTTTCCCCGCGGTGGGGATTTCGGTCTCCGCGGCCGTGTCGGCGACGAAGAGCGGAAGGAGCAGAAAAAAATGCATGGTTACTGGTTGCCTGGTTGGGGTTAGAGGGCGAAGAAGAAGCGCACCAAGGCTTCCATGCCCTTGCGCCATGTGGGCAGGTGCAGGTTTTCGTTGGGGGCGTGCAGGTTGCCGTCGGGCAGGCCAAAGCCGGTGAGCACCGAATCCAGCCCGAGGATTTGCTGCATTTGCCCCACCACGGGAATGCTGCCGCCTTCGCGGCGGTAGAAGGGCTGGGTGCCCCAGGTGTCTTCCATGGCTTTGGCCAACGCTTTCACTGCCGGGGTGTGGATGTCCGTGACCGAAGCGGGGGCGCCTGCCATGACATCCAGTTCCCAGCGGATGGTGGCGGGGGCATGGGCTTTCAGGTAGGCTTTCAGTTGCCCGGCAACCTCGTCGGGGTCCTGGTCGGGCACCAGGCGGCAGGAAATCTTCGCCATCGCGTAGGAGGGGATGACGGTCTTGGCGCCTTCCTCGATGAAGCCGCTGTAGAGTCCGTTGATTTCCAGCGTGGGGCGGGCGCCGGTGCGCTCGATGGGGGTGTATTCCGGTTCGCCCCACAGTTGCGGCACGCCGGTTTGCTTCAGATAGAACGCGGTGGGGTCGAAGGGCAGTTTGGCAAGCGCCTTGCGCTCTTCGTCGCTAAGGGGGCGTACCCTGTCGTAGAAGCCGGGCAGGGTGATGCGCCCGTTTTCGTCGTGCATGCCGGCGATGAGTTCGGCCAGCGCCTGGGCGGGGTTGTGCACCACGCCGCCGTAAATGCCGGAATGCAGGTCGTGTTCGGGGCCGTAAACCCGCAGTTCGAAATAGGCTAGGCCGCGCAGGGCATAGGTGATGGTCGGCCAATCTGCTCCCAACATGCCCGAATCGGGGTTCAGGCACACATCGGCGGCCAGCAGGTCTTTGTGTTCGGCAATGAAGCCTGCGAGATCGGGCGAGCCGATTTCCTCTTCGCCTTCGATGACGAATTTCACGTTCACGGGCAGCCCGGCGTGGGCGGCGGCTTCCACCGCTTTGAGGGAAGCCATCACCTGCCCCTTCATGTCGGTGGCGCCGCGGGCATAAAGCCGCTCGCCGCGCACGGTGGGTTCGAAGGGCGGGTTTTCCCACAGTTCCAGCGGTTCGGCAGGCTGGACGTCGTAGTGCCCGTAGACGAGCACCGTGGGGGCGTTTTCCCGCGTGGCGGGCAGTTCGCCGTAGACCACCGGATGCCCGGCAGTGGGGTAAACGGCGACCTTGCGCGCCCCGATGGCGCGCAGGTTGTCGGCCACCCAGTTGGCGGCGCGGGCGATGTCATCTTTGTGTTCCGCCGTGGTGGAAACCGAGGGGATGCGCAGGAAGGCTTCCAGTTCGGCGAGGAAGCGGTCGCTGTTGTCTTTCAGATAAGCCAAAGCCTGACTGAGGGGCATGGTTTGACCTCGCAAAAGTGGGATGGCGATATTATACCGCCGTTGGGTGAGCGCGCGATGAAGAGCAAGGCACGTGTTGATTTGCCCCTTGCCCTTCTTTTCCCCCGCGGGTACAATCACCCCATGACCACCATCGCCACCTACCAGGATGCCCTGGATTTTCTCTACGGTTTCATTGATTACAGCCTCACCCGCAACCTGCGCAACGCGCCCGAAAAGTTCGATTTGGCGCGCATGGAAACCCTGCTCGAAGCCCTTGGCAGCCCCCACCTCGCTTACCCCACCATTCACATTGCAGGCAGCAAGGGCAAGGGTTCCACCGCCGCGCTGACCGCCGCGGCATTGCAGGCGCAGGGCTACCGGGTGGGGCTTTACACCTCGCCCCATCTGGAAGACTTCGCCGAGCGCATTCAGGTGGATGGTAAACCCATCCCCCGCGAGGATTTGCCCGGCGTGGTGGCCCGCCTGCAGCCGTGCACGGCGCGCATTGCCGGGCTGACCACCTTCGAACTCATCACCGCGGTGGCCTTCCTTTACTTTGCCAACCGCGCCGTGGATGTGGCGGTGGTGGAAGTGGGCCTGGGCGGGCGGCTGGACGCCACCAATGTGG
>JALVOR010000374.1 GCA_027026295.1 Anaerolineales bacterium
TGCATCTGCAGGCGGTTGGGGTTTTCGCCATAGCGCCCGTCGTCGGGGCGGATGGAAGGCTCCACATAGGCCACGTTCCACGGCTCCGGGCCGAGGACGCGCAGCACGGTGGCGGGGTTCATGGTGCCCGCGCCCACTTCGGTATGGTAAGGCTGCCAAATCAAGCAGCCCTGCTCGGCCCAGTAGCGTTGCAGGGTGAAGATGATGGATTGGAAGTCAAGGGGTTGGGGCATGGGTGATTACCTCGTCAAACGGATTTTGGTCAGGAAATCCTCCCATCGGTCGGGGATTTCCAGCAAATCTTCCAGTAAGTACCAGGCGTTGACGGCCTGACGCTGGCGGTGCAGGTCATCCTCGGCTTGGGGGGTCAACGAAGCGCCGGTCAACACCAACACGGTGACGGCCGCGGGGAATTCGTCTTTGACCCGCTGCAACGACTTGACCGCCGCGCCTAAGCGCTCCAACACGCCCGCGGCGTCAATGCCGCCTTTGATTTCTACGGCAGCCACAATTTCGTTGCCGCTCCAAACGGCGATATCAGGCTCAGAAGCAAAGCGGATGGTATATGCTTCCCACTGCCATCCTTCTTCTGCAACCAAAGGCAAGGCGCCCTCACGGCGCAGGTGGTTGCCCAGCCGCTGCCGCACAAGGTTTTCTACACGAGCGCCTTTGCTATTTTGCCAGGAACCCTGTGCCTGCGCGCCGGCGGCCATGCCACGCCAGAGGAAGATTTCGTCCCTGGAGAGCATGGCCTGGTGAGCGTCATCGGCGACCAAGGCGCTGATCACACGGTTGAAATGGCGCGCCAGTTGCCGGGCAACCGGCTCTGCAGGCAGGGCGCCACGCTCTTCGAAGCGGGTGACCGACAGCCCCACGCGCTGCATGGATTTCTGGGAAAGCATGGCGACCATACGATAATAGCGCACCGCGCCGGGGATGGTCTGCAATGCCTGCGGGTGGGCAAACACGAGCACCGGCGTCAGGCGAGGGGAATGGATGACCGTTTCCCACGCCGCTTCTGAAATGCCCAAAGGCTCCAGCGTCCAATCCCATTGGGCTGCGGGTGCGTTTTCCAAACGGGAAAACACCTCCAGCAGCCCCCACTCGTGGAGTTTCTGGTGGAAGAAAACGCTCTTGGCAAATTGATCCAGCCGCCAACTGCGGCGCTCTATTTCTTTTGCCATATCAAGATGCTCTCACGCACCGGCACGCGGCCGTATTTCTTCATCTGTTGCGAACTGTTTCCTTTGTAGCGCGCCACGATGATTTGATGCACCTGGAAACCTTCTTGCTCGGCCAACGCCGACAAAATCAGGTCGACCGGCACCATTTCGCCCTCGAAGCGGACGTTGTCCACCACCATGGCGACCCACCCGCCAGGCGCCATGACCGACCCCATGCCCGCCACAACTTGCTGCATATCCACAAAATAAGATTTCAGCATAATGGGAATGCGGGCATTGTTCAAATGCTTGAAACGCAAGGCTTCCAGGATTTCATCGACCGCGGGGTGCGGCGATGTGTCGTCTTCCTTCAGGCGAGACTCAATGTGGGAGCGCAGGATGCTGTGGCGCAAGGCGCGCAATTCGTCGAAATTCTTGACGAAGTGGAAGCACAGTTCTAATGCATAAGTGCGGGTGTAGTCGTACCGGTTCGCGTAAGGAGGGGAAGTGACTACCGCGGTGGGCGGCGAAGGGAAGGGCACGTCTTCCAGCCGCCTGGCATCACCTTCCAAAATCAGGGGCAAAGGGCCCCAACGCCCGTTTTGGCGGCGGGCGGCATAGTAGGCAACGTCTTCCTCGGCAAGCCGCACCTTTTCAGCCAAAGCCTCATCGGGGTCGGCCAAGGTTTTGTCTTTTTTCAAGCGCAAAAACTGGCCATCCTTCGCTGTGTAACTGCAAGGCTCTAAAATAGCAAAGAAAAGCCAAAGGAAGACCTCATGCAAAGGCGCTTCCAAAGTATCTATGACTGCTTTCCAGCGTCTGAGGCGTTCCAGCATGGCCGGAGGGAAAGCCAGCGACATGATACGCACGTCTTCGGCTACCTCGGCGGGCGACGTATGCGCCACCTGCGGTCCGAGGCGTTGGAAAGTCTGCCAGAGCATACCGGGCGTCAAGGTGGTCAAGTTCGCCAACGCCTGCCCTGCCAGCACTGCCAGCGGCAACCTGTCGATGCCCAAAGCGGGGTAGCCTTCCTGCATGGCCACGAAAGGCGTGGTACCCATCCCGGAAAAGGGGTCGAACACAAGGCCATTGGCGCCTTCGTGTGCGAATTGCTGCAAGAAATGCCTGACCAACCGGAAGGAAAACGCTTCCTTATAGCGATAGAGGCGCAAACCGGGGACAGTTTTGTTGCCCACATAGGAAACCCACTTCCCCAGATGCGGCGCTTCCACCATCCGCGCAGCATAACGCGCCTCCAACGAGGCGCGCTCCACCGCACCGGCGGCAGGAGTCTGGGGGAGGAGAAAAAGAGAATATTGCATAAAATTTCTTGGAGGGGAATATTGCTATCGTGGAACGGGTGAAAAGAATTATACACCATTCCCATCCTCATCACTCTCCTACCGCACATCAGCACATCATTCAATCCCCCTTGGATGGGGTAAAATATGCTATACTCTAAACACATCACACGTTTCCCAGGCAGCGCTGTCTGAAAGATGAAGATAGCGCAGGTTTGGCGTTAACACCAATGGCGTGTTTCCAAAGGCAAGGACGCATGGCAGTACACACAGAAGCCATCTTGAATCAATGGGCACAGCGCTTGCGCCAGCAAGGATGGAGCGCCGGGACTGTGGCATTGCTGGAAGCCTTTGAGCCGCTCATGCCGCTGGGTGCGGCTGTCTTCCGGGGGGGGCAATTCCTGCTTTCTCCCTGGTTCAATCGGGACACCCTCCAAACGCTCACGCTGCTGCTGGAAGACCCCACCAGCCGCCAGCGTTTCCTTCGCTCGCTCGGTGTTTCTTCGGGAGAGTTCTCACCATGAGCATCGCAGGCAGTGATATCAGTACCATCGTGGCGGTAATTTTCGTTACCCTGTTTGCCCTTCTGATGATCGTGCTGCGCACCATCAAGGTGTCCAGGCCCGGGCGCGACTTGCGCCCCTTGCGGGCGTTGAGCCGCCTGCGCCACGCCGTCAATCTCACGGTGGAATCCGGCCAACGCCTGCACATTTCCTTAGGGCGCGGGGAAATCACCCACCCGCGCACTGCCGCCGCCTTCGTGGGGCTGGCAACCACCCAGGAACTCGTCGAACAAACCGCGTTGAGCGACCGTCCCACCGTGGCAACCTCCGGCACCGGGGCGTTGGGCATCCTTTCCCACAACACCCTGCGCAGCGCCTATCATGCCGCCAACGAGGAAAACCGCTATCGCGGCGCCCACGGGCGCGTGACCGGCCTCACGCCGTTTTCCTATGCCGCCGGCACCCTGCGCATCATGCAAGACAAAAACACCGCGGCCAATCTCCTGATCGGCAGTTTTGGCGCTGAAATTGCCCTGATGGCCGACGCCGATGTCGAAGGCTCCCTCACCGTAGGGGGCACCGACAGCCTCCCTGCCCAGGCAATTTTGTGTGCTGCCGCCGACGAACCGCTCATCGGCGAAGAAGTGTTCGCCAGCGGCGCATATCTCGGACACCTTCCCCTCCACCGCACCAGCCTGCTCACTCAGGATATCTTCCGCTGGGTTATCATCTTCGTCATTCTGGGCGGCGCGCTGGTGAAAATGCTGGGAGTGTGGTAATGAAATCCCCCATCGCAACCGCTATTGCCATCGCTGTCGGGTTGGTTGTCCTCATCGGCTACCTCGTCCCCGTGCCCGTTTTCCTGGGCCTGCGGCTGGTGCTGCTCCAATGGGCAGCCATCCTGGCAGGCATTGCTTTGCTGGTCGGTATGGTCAATCTCAGCCAACACCACTGGCACAATGTCCGTGAACGCCAAGGCATGGGCGGCAGTACGGTATTGCTGATTTCCCTGTGGGCCACCTTCGCCATCGTGCTCTACGCCTCCCCCCGAAGCGCTGCTTCACAATGGATCTTCAGCGCCATTTTGTTGCCCGGCAGCATTGCACTGGTGGCGCTGCTGGCCTTCACGCTGGCTTACGCGGGCGTCCGTTTGCTGCGTCGCCGCCCGGGCCTTTTCTCGATTCTGTTCCTGAGCACCGCCGCGCTCGTGCTGCTGGGCGCAGCCACTTTCCCCGGCATCGGCGCCCTGCCGGTCATCAGCGACACCCTTCGCCCCTGGCTGATTCAAGTGCCAGCCGCCGCAGGCGCTCGCGGTATCTTGCTCGGCGTTGCCCTCGGCACCGTTGCCACCGGCCTGCGCATCCTCTTGGGCAACGACCGCCCCTATGGTGAATGAAATGAGCGACCAGGAAGTCCGCTGCCCCATGTGTGGGAAACCCAACCCGGCAGATGCGGAAGTCTGTCGCTATTGCCACGCGCGCCTGAAACCGCTGCGCCTGGACGAGACCCCGAAGCCGCAATCCACCGCCGAGTTGAAGAAAACCCTGCCGCCGTGGATGCAGAGGCTGGAAAACCAGCAAACAGCAGCAGAATCGCCCGACACCGGCTCCCTCGACCTGACTTCCGCCCCGCAGGAAAAAGCAACAGCCGAAACCACCCCGCCTGCCCCCGCGGCAGACCCGCTCTGGGATGAGGAATCCACCGAAGAGCAGGGACTCCCCGAGTGGCTGCAATCGCTGGGCAGCGAAGGGGGCTTGCTGAGCAGCACAGAGAAACCGGAAGCCGAAATATCCGCAGAACCCGAAGAAGAAGACTGGCTCAGCAGCATTGCCAACGCTACAGCAGACGACCTCCCTGAGGAACCAGAAGAGACCGCCATCTTCCCATCGGCGGAAGAAGCCGCTCCAGCCAGGGAGGAAGGAGGAGCGTCCACGTCTTCAGATAATGCCGACAACCTGATGAATTGGCTGGATGAGGTAGTTTCCGAAAACGAACCCCCTGCCGAACCTGCCGCCGAGGGCGAACTGCCCGACTGGCTGGCCGCAGAGATGCCGGAAGGCGCGGCTGCAGAACCCCAGCCCGCCTCCGAAGACGACTGGCTGAGCGAAACCGCCCCCGCCGAACCCGCAGCCGAACCCCTTCCCGAACCCGCCGCCGAGGGCGAACTGCCCGACTGGCTGGCCGCAGAAATGACGGAAGGCGCGGCTGCAGAACCCCAGCCCGCTCCCGAAGCAAAGGAAGAAGCCCCCTCCGAGCCTGTTCCTGACTGGCTGAGCGCAGCAACTGAAGAACCGGAAAAAGCCTCGACGCCTTCGCCCTTTGTCGACGCAGCCCTCACCGAGGAAATTCTGGGCGAAACGCCCGACTGGCTGAAAATACTCACCCCGGAAACAGCAGACGAACTCGGAGAAAGCGCCCCCGAACCGGACACCGAGGCTGCAGGCGAAGAGGCCGCCCCCCTGATTTCAGGCGAAATGCCTGCCTGGGTCGAAGCCATGCGCCCTGTCGTCGGATCCTTTGCGGGGGATGAAGAGGAAAGTGCAGTCGAAACCCAAGGCCCCCTCGCGGGGTTGCGCGGCGCGTTGCCTTCACCCGAACCAACTTTCCTGCGCCCTGGTCGCCTCTCTGGTGTAGGGGGGCGGCTGATACTGAACGACCGTCAGGAAGAGCAGACAAAAATTCTGCAAACGATGCTATCGGGGGAATTTGCACCACGCCCGCCTGCAGCGCAGCGCAGGACAATACCTCGCCAGCAGGTACTCCGATGGCTGCTGGGCATCCTGCTCCTGCTCGCTGCCATTGCCCCCATCGCAATGCCAAACCTGCAACTGCCGCTGCCCCACAAAATCCTTCCCTCGGCGCTGGCTGCCCAGAAGATCATCAACACCATCCAGCCCGGCGCACCGGTGCTGGTGGCCGTAGATTACACCCCTGCCTTTGCAGGAGAAATGGAAAGCGTGGCAGCGCCAGTGCTGGGTGATCTGCTGGCACATGGCGCGCTGCTTGCGCTGGTTTCCACCCGGCCTACCGGCCCTGACCTGGCCCAGCATCTGATGGAAACCGCCTTGCCGCCAGACGCCCAGGACGCCTCGCGATACCTCAACCTGGGCTACCTCCCCGGCAGCACGGCAGGGCTGTACACCTTCGCCCAGGCGCCGCGTTTGCTGTTTTCCCAACGCTGGCAAACGCCCATGTTAGCCCACGTGCAGCACCTGAGCGATTTTGCAATGGTGATGGTCATCACCGAAGACGACGAAACCGCCCGCGCCTGGCTTGAGCAGGTGCGCCCGGCGCTGGACACCGATACCCCCATGGTCATGGTCATCAGCACCCAGGCCGAGCCGATGGTCGAGCCTTATTACGAAACCAACCCGCGCCAGGCAGCAGGGCTGGTTACCGGCATCGAAGGCGGTCTGGCTTACGCCCTGGTCAGTGGCCGCCCGATAACGACCACCAGCACCATGCAATGGAGCAGTTACGGCTACATCGCACTCACCGGTGTGCTGTTGATGATTGCCACCGGTTTGTATAACCTTGCCCTGGGGCTGAAAGAAGCCCGCTCCCGGCGCAGCAGCCACGACGAGGATGAAATCGAAGACGAGACCGAAGACATGGCCACAGAAGAGGAAGAAGAGGCTTAAATGGCATCACTCATCGGCACAACTGTAGGATTTCTTATGACGTTGACCGTGCTCAGTTACGTCTTCTTCCGCGATTGGGCACCGTTTCGTCTGGTGATGCAAGTTTTCATCGGCGTGGCAGCAGGCTATGCCGGGGCAGTGGTCATGCGTGATGTGCTCTGGGGCATGCTGCTCCAGCCGCTGATTGTGGAACACAACCTGTTGTTGCTGGTGCCCCTGTTGCTCGCCTTACTGTTACTGACGAAAATATCGACGGGTTCAGTGGGCAAGTGGGGCAACCTTTCCATTGCTTATCTGGTAGGCGTCGGAGCAGCCGTCGCCATCGGCGGGGCTGTCATCGGCACTATCATTCCCCAGTCGCTGGCGACAATGGACGCCCTCAACTTCTCGCTCATGCGGGCGCAAGGCATCGGCTTCACCGAATTCGTCACCACAGGCGTTTTCATTCTGGTGGGCACCGTGGCATCGCTGGCTTACTTCCACTTCCACGCCCGGCAACGCCCCAGCCAACCACCTGCCCGCCGCAAAGGCATCGAGGGGCTGGCGCGTGTCGGTGAATGGTTCATTGCAACGACCTTTGGCACCCTGTTCGCCGGGGTTTACCTGGCTGCCGCAAGCGCCCTCGCCTACAGCATCACGTCGCTGTGGCAATTCCTGTCGATGTGGCTTCCGCACTGACCCCTTTATGAATGAGGTATGATGGCGACTTCGTTAGTAGATGCCGACAACCTATTGGCAATTGATGTAGGCAGCACCCACACGCGGGCAATGCTTTTTGACGCGGTGGAAGGCCGCTACCACCTGATTTCGGTGGGCGTTGCCATGACCACCGCGCGCGCCCCCCTCAACGACCTGCAGGAAGGCATTTACGAGGCCATTGAACAGATCCAAAAGGTGACTGGCCGCACGCTTCTCGACGTCAACGGGCAACTTGTGGTGCCTTCGGAAGGCGCCGCCGGTGTTGACCATGTCGCCATCACCCTGTCGGCAGGCAAGCCGCTGCAGGTCATTGTGGCAGGCGTGTTGCCGGAGGTTTCCCTGCAAAGCGCCCGCAAACTGGCAATGACCATTTACAGCAACATCCGGGCGCAGATTCACCTCAACGACCGCCTGCAAACCGAGGGGCGCATCAATGCCATCGTAAAAGCCCACCCCGATGCCATCATCCTCGCGGGCGGTTCCGACAACGGCTCAAAGCAGGCGGTGCTACAAATTGCCGAAGCCGTTGGGCTGGCAACTTATCTGATCCCGCAGGGTGAACGCCCAGAAATCCTTTATGCAGGCAACGCCGCCCTGCGCAAGCAAATCGGCAAACTGCTGGAAGACCTCGCGCCGCTGCATATTGCCCCCAACTTGCGCCCGGAAATATCCCAGGAGCAAATCGTTCCCGCCCAGGAAGCATTGCTGAAAATCTTCCGCAATGTGCGGCAACGGCAAATGCCAGGCTTGCAAGACTTCCTCATCCCTCTCGCGGGGCACAGCACCCTTTACCCCACCACATTTGGCCTGGGGCGCATGATTGGGTTCCTCAGCCGCGTTTACGACCCTTCGAAGGGCGTGCTGGGCGTCGACGTAGGCTCCGAAGCCACCACAGTGGCTGCTGCCTGGGGCGACGAAAGCATCCTCAAGACCTACACTTCCCTGGGGTTGGGAAGCAACCTGCCCGCGCTGCTCAGGCGAACTTCCGTTGACCACATCGCCCGCTGGCTGCCCATTGGCATTTCACGCGAAGAAGTGGCCGATTACCTCTACAACAAGGCCGTCCACCCCGACAGTATTCCCATGACAACGGAAGACCTGGCAGTGGAACAGGCGCTCACCCGCCAGATTCTGCAGGTCGCGTTGCACCGTGCGTGGCGCGATTTTCCGGGGCACATCCGGCGGCGCTTTGGCGCACAATTGCCTTATTTCGAGCCGATTCTGGCTTCCGGCAGCGTCTTCTCCAAAGCGGCTTCGCCGGGGCAGGCGTTGCTCACGTTGCTGGATGGCATCCAGCCCAGCGGCATCACCACTTTCGTGATAGACACCAACAACCTGCTGCCCGCGCTGGGCGCTGCCGCCGACATGAACCCGATTCTGAGCGTGCAGGTGCTGGAATCCTACCATTTTCAGCCTTTAGCAACTGTCATCACGCCGGTGCATCACATCACCAAAACCGGCGTGCCCATCTTGCGCCTGGAAGTCGCCATCGAAGGCGGTCAAAGCGGCACGGTGGAAGTCAAAACCGGCACGCTCAAGGTCATCACCCTGCGGCCAGGGCAAGTCGCCCGCCTCAAAGTGCGCCCGCTGCGGCGCGCCGATGCAGGCTTCGGACCGGGACGACGCGGCACCATCACCGTCAACGGCAGCACCCTCGGCCTGATCATCGACGCCCGCGGGCGCCCGGTCATCCTGCCTTCCGACCCCGCGGCACGCATCGAACAAAACAACCATTGGTTACAAGTGCTCGGCGGTTAAGGCACAATTCTTGCAAGGGAAGTCCCAGGAGCACAAAATGAAGTTCATCCGGCCTGTAACCCGCGTGACGCCTCTGGCAACCATAAAGCACAAGCGCTTGCTGCCGATAAGCGGGCGCGTGGTCGTCAATCAGGGACAGGCAGTGAAAGCGCTAGAAACGGTTGCGGAGGCCATTGTGCAGCCCCGCTATCGGCTGATCAACGTGGCGCAGGCGTTGGACGTGCCTCGCGCAGAGGCCGATGATTACATCACCTGCCAGGCAGGTGATGTGGTGCACGAAAACGACATCCTGGCCGAAAAAGGCGGCTTGCTCCGCAAAGTCGTCCACTCTCCGACAGATGGCGAAGTGCTGGTCGTAGGAGACGGACAAATATTGCTGCGGGAACATCTCCCGCCATGGGAACTGAAAGCAGGCATTCCGGGCAAAGTAACCGCTGTCTATACCGACCGCGGCGTAGAGATTACCACCATTGGCGCGGTGCTCGATGGCATCTGGGGCAACGGCAAAATCGGCTACGGGCTGGTGAAAATGCTCGGCGAATCGGGCAAGGATGCCATCACACCGGACATGCTGAATATCGAATTGCGCGGACTGGTTTTGGCAGGTGGACGGTTGGACAATCCTCGCGTCCTGGAACTCGCCGAAGGGCTTTCCACCCGGGCGCTCATCGTGGGCAGCATGCGGGCAGGGATGATTCCAGCGGCCAGGAAAGCCTCCTTCCCTGTGGTGGTGCTCGAGAGTTTTGGCGAAGGCGGCATGAGCGCCTCGGCATTTCGACTGTTGAGCACCAGCGAAAACCGCAACGCCGCCGTGGTGGGTGAAACCACCGATGTTTACGAAGCCACCCGCCCCGTCATCGTAATGCCGCTTTCCACCATCGAACAAGTGCCTCAAATTCCTGTGGCAGCGCCACTGCAAGAAGGGACGTTGGTGCGCATCGTCCGTGCGCCTTACCAGGGCGAGGTCGCCCGCGTAATTTCCCTGCCCAAGGGGCTGGCGCGCTTTCCCAACGGCGTGCGCGCCCCCGGCGTAGAAGTACGCCTGGAAAACGGCGAGCGAACCATAGTACCTGCCGCCAACGTGGAAGTTTTCGTACAATCATCACGCTCTGAACCCAATTGAGGAGAAAGCCCATGTCTTTCGACGATGAATCCACCCACATTTCCCCCTTCGACGAGCCCGTTGACGATTACGGTTTTGACGAAGACGACGAATTTTCAAAATCTCTTGACGCGGACGAAGGCGCTCCCGAACCAGCCAACAACAAAACCTTCATCATCGCTGTTGCCGGGCTGATTGGTTTTCTGGTCATCGCGATGGCCATGCTGGCGGCTTACGCTGTCTTCATCATGCCTTCCAAAAAACACGCCCGGGAAACCCAGGTTGCCCAAATCAACGCCCAAAACACCGCAATTGCCCAGGGGCTCACAGCAACCGCGGAGGCAGCCGCGTGGACGCCAACGCCCACGGTGACGCCTTATCACACCCCGACGCCCACCCAATCACCCACGCCGACACTGGTCGTCGCGGTGGAATCCACCCCCACACCTGGCAGCACACCTGCCATTGATGCCACGGCCTTTGCGCTTACGGCCACCGCAATTTATGCCACCAACGCGGCCGTTCCGTCACCTACTTCGCTGAGCGATACGGGCATTGCCGACGGCGTAGGTTTGCCCGGCATGATAGCCATGGCGGTGCTGCTCATCGTTGTCATCTTCCTGGCGCGCCGCTTGCGACAGGCGATGTAACACCGGCAATTGTTCGTCCCGCTTGCAAAGCAGCGCGTTTGGGTTCAGCGCGTTCTGCCTTCTCACATCCGCGAGGGTTGCCCTCGCGGATGGTTTTTAAACAATCCCCGTCAGGCCACAAACCCTGGCGGGGATTGCATTTACATGGGCTTGCTGGGGGAGCAAAAGAAGAACTTTTGTTCTTTTTATCACCTTTCCTAAAGTTACGACACCTGCGAAATCACCCGCTTGCGGCTGTGGCCGGCCACTTCCTTGACTTCCAGCAACACCCAGACGGGATGGGCACCTCGATTTCCTCACCCACAAGGGGCACGCACCGCCCGCAGGAACAACAGGCGGAAGAGAACATCAGGTTCTCAACGCGGCACAGTGACGCCCGTCACTTTTTCGAGCCACAAACCCTCGCTTGTGGTACCATTAGAAGCCTGACTTCCCGCTTTCGCGTTTTCCTATGCTGCTTTCTACCCCCCTTCCCCTTGCCAAAGCCTACGGCGCCCGCGACCTCTTCCAGAACGTGCGCGTCAGCGTGCCTCACGGCGCGCGCATCGGCCTCGTCGGCCCCAACGGTGTGGGCAAGACCACCCTGCTGCGCATCCTCATCGGCGAAGAAGAGCCCACTGAGGGCAAGGTGCAGCGCGCCAAAGGGCTGCGCATCGGCTACCTGCCGCAGAACCCCGAAACCGTGCTGGAAGGCGCGGCGGGCGAGGTTTCCCTGCGCGACTTCGTCGCCGAGGCGCTGGCCGACCTGCGCACCCTGGAAGCCCGCCTGCACACCCAGGCCGCCGCCCTGCAGGGGGAAAATGCCTCGCCGGAAGCCATCGCCCGCTATGGCGCGCTGCAGGCCGAATTCGAACGCCGCGGGGGCTACACCTACGCCAGCCGCCTGAAGCGGGTGCTACAGGGCATGGGCTTTGCCGAAGCCGACTTCCGCCGCCCGCTGCAGCAACTTTCCGGCGGCCAGCGCACCCGTGCTTACCTTGCCCGCCTGTTGCTGGAAGCCCCTGACCTGCTGGTGCTCGACGAGCCCACCAACCACCTCGACATCCAGGCCGTGGCCTTCCTGGAAGGCTTCCTGAAGCGCTACGAAGGTGCGGTGCTGTTCGTTTCCCACGACCGCTATTTCCTCGACCAGGTGGCGCAGGCCATCTGGGAACTTTCCGCACACGGCCTGGAACCCTACCGCGGCAACTACACCGCCTACGTAAACGACCGCCGCCGCCGCTGGGAAGCCCGCCGCGAGCAGTGGGAAGCCGAACTCGCCCGCCTGCACAAGGATTTGGCCTACATCAAGAAGAACATCGCCGGGCAAAACACCTCGCAGGCCAAAGGCCGCCTGCGCCGCCTGAGCCGCGCCGTGCTGGCGTTGGAAAAAGGCGGCCTGCAAGCCCTGAACGCGGCCTCATGGAGCCGCCTGAGCGCCGAACTGGACCTCCACGCCACAGTGATGCCGGTGGCCGAGGCCGAGCGGCGACTGAAGGCGCTACGCTTCCCCGACCCGCAGCCGCCCGAACTGCACCTGCGGCTGGATGCCGCCGCCCGCTCCGGCGACATCGTGTTGCGCACCTACGACCTTGCCGTGGGCTACGCCGACGCCGATGCCCCCCTGTTCCGCGTGCCCGACCTCACCCTGCGCCGCGGCGAGTGCGTGGCGCTCATTGGCCCCAACGGGGCGGGCAAAACCACCTTTTTGAAAACCATTTTAGGGCAGCAGTCGCCCTACGCGGGCACGGTGGAACTCGGCGCGGCGCTGCGCATTGGCTATTTTGCCCAGGCCGCGGCCCAACTGCAGCCGCGGGAAACCGTGCTGCAAGCCATTCTGCGCGCCGCCCCGCGCCTTTCCCCCGGCGAAGCCCGCGACCACCTGGGGCATTACCTCTTCCGCGGCGACGACGTCGCCAAGCCCGTGCAGGCGCTTTCCGGCGGTGAGCGCAGCCGCCTGGTGCTCGCCCAACTCGCCCTCAGCGGCGCCAACTTCCTGCTGCTCGACGAGCCGACCAACCACCTCGACATCCCCGCGCAGGAAGCCCTGCAAAGCCTGCTCGCCGACTATCCGGGCACCATTCTGCTGGTTTCCCACGACCGCTACCTGATTCGGGCGCTGGCCTCCCAAATCTGGGAAATCCGCCCCCAGGCCGCCGCGTTAGCCGTGTTCCCCGGCGGCTACGAAGCCTACCTTGCCACCCGCGAGCGGGAAGCCGCGCCCCAGGCAGCCAAAGCCGTGCCCGCGAAGGAAACCCGCGCCAAAACCGCCCCGGCGGGGCTTTCCAAGAACCGGCGGCGGCGCATCGAGCGGGAAATCGCCCGCATCGAGGAAGAAATTGCCGCCCTGGAAGCCGAACTGGCGGCGCTGGAAGCCCGCCTGGCCGCCCCGCCCGACGACCCCACCGAAGTGCGCCGCCTGGGCGAAGATTACGCCGCCAAACAGGCCGTGCTGGAGGCCGCCTACACCGCATGGGAAGAAAAACACCGCCTGCTGGAAACTGACCACTGACAACTGAAAACGGTTACGCGCCGACAAAAAAACGGGAAGACCGCGATGGCCTTCCCATCCATGTTGCAGGGGGTGAGTTTTACTCGTACACCGGCTCGTTCCACGCGCGGTACTTCGGCAACTTGCCGCGCACCACATCGTCGTACATCTGGCGCAATTTCGCCGTGATGGGGCCCATGGTGCCATCGCCCACGGGGCGGTGGTCTACTTTGGTGACCGCGGTGACCTGGGCGGCGGTGCCGGTCATGAAGAGTTCGTCGCAGATGTAAACTTCGGTACGGTCGATGGGGCGTTCCACGACCTCGACGCCGAGTTCCTCTTTTGCCAACTGGATGATGGTGCGGCGGGTGATGCCTTCCAGGATGTTTTCGTAAACCGGCGGGGTAATCAGCACGCCATCGCGCACCATGAAGATGTTTTCGGCGCTGCCTTCTGAAATGTGGCCGTCTTGCGTGAGCACCAGGGCCTCGTCGAAGCCCGCCCGCAGGGCATCGGTTTTGATGAGCGCCGAGTTGACATAGGCGCCCGCAATCTTGCCGCGCGCCGGGATAGTGTTGTCGTCGATGCGCCGCCAGCCCGAAATGGTGACGTGCGCGCCGGTGTCGTTGCTCACATAGCGGCCAAAGGGCACGGTGAAGATGGTGATTTCGTCGGTCATGTCGTGGCATTTTACCCCGATCATCTCATCGGCCTTGTAGATGAGCGGGCGGATGTACATATCTTCATGGGCGTCTTCAGCGCGCAGCAGGTCTTTGAGCACCTGGGTAAGGCTCTCGGGGGTGTGGTCGAAGTTCATGCACAGCAAGCGCGCAGAGCGCAGCAGGCGCTTGAAATGGTCGTAAGGGCGAAAGATAAAAAGTTGCTTCTCATCTTCGTTCCAGTAAGCCCGCACGCCGCCGAATGCTGCCGTGCCATAGTTGAGGGCATGGGTCATCACCCCCACTTTGGCCTCGGCATACGGCACAATTTTGCCCTCAAAGTAAGCGAATTTTGGAAGCGCCATCGTCATCCTCCTGTAAGAAATAGGGAACCGTCCACAACGCAGGTTTCAGTATGCAAATTATACCCCCAACAAAGGGAATAGCGCTCTGTTTGGCACAGAAAACAAAACAAGGCGGGTTCTCCCCGCCCCGTTTTGTTTTCGGCAGCCGACCTTAGAGTCTCTCCGAAAATTCTTTGCAGATTGTCACTGCGAGGCGGGCTGAGCAATGACGGAGCCCGCCGAAGCAGTTTCCTGGCCGATAAAAAGGGGGATCGCTTCGCCCCGGAGCCTGCGCCGAGCGCAGCGGGGGAGGCTCGCAATGACACCACCAGGATATTTTTCGGATAGCGTCTTATCCTTGTTTCCGCTCGCCAGCATAGGCAAAGTAAGAATAGACAACCACACCCACCACGGTCAGCAACAGCACCGCCACGCCACCCCACAGCAAGGGCTGCCAAAACACTGCGCCCAGCACGAGCGCGCCGCTCAGGTAAAACCAGGGAGCCGCGAGGCGGTGGGTCTTCTGCCAAACCGTGGGGCTGGAAAGCGTCCACGGCGTGCGGATACCGACAAACCAGTTGGGCTGGGCACGCTGCACGAGCACACCTACACCGATGAACACCAACCCCAAGGCGGGGGCCAGCGCCTTTTCGATGGGTACCGGATGCCCCAGGTTCCACGCCAGCGACAACAAATGAACATACGCCAGGAAAGCCACCATACCGACCACAAAAGCATCGTAAACGCCGCGAAACGCCCGGTAGTTTTCCTTGCGGGGGTCAATGGCCGGCAAGAACCACAACAAGATTGCCAGCACAACGCTCATCAACGGCACCATCCAGGCACCCCAAAAGCGGGGCATGTAACCGTCAGGCTGCCCGCCCGTTCCCCAATGAGTTACCATCTGCAGCGGCAGGTGAGGGTATGCCCACATTGTCACGGCAATCACAATGACAAAGATCGCCACCATCGCCCACAGTGCTTTTTTGCTACCCATACATTCCTCCAGCATGCCAAAGTTTCACGTGAAACACACGCCAGGGCATTGTGCGGGGCGTTTCACGTGAAACACCCCGCATGCCGGCTTACGAGGTCTGCTCGGACGAGGCAGCATCGGTGCTGACGTCAACTCCGGCATCCTTGCCCAACGCTACCATGCCGCTTAAGCCGCCCAGGTTCATGGTTTCCACCGCACTGCTGGGCACGATGATTAAAGCGCCTTTTTCCTTCAAGCCCTCGAAGAGCATGTTCATCGCCCGCAAGTGCAGGGCAATCGGGCGGTCGCGATAAGCATCGGATGCCCGGGCAAAACTTTCCGCAATTTCGGCTTCGGATTCACCCAGAATCACCCGCGCCTGGCGCTCGCGCTCGGCTTGCGCGCGGCGGCTCATGGCTTCCTCGAGGTTGGTCGGAATCACGATGTCACGGATTTCCACAGACTGCACACTCACGCCCCACGGCGTGGTGCGCTCATCGATAATGCGCTGGAGTTCCTCATCCATTGCCGCCCGACCGGTGAGAATTTCCGCCAGTTCTTTCTGGCCGATGATTTCCCGCAGCGCTGTTTGCGCCGCCCAGGAAACCGCGGCGCGGTAATCTTCCACTTCCAGCGCCGCTTTCTCGGCATCGAAAACCATCCAGAACAACACAGCGTCCACATCCACGGGCACGGTATCGCGGGTCAAGGTCTTCTCTGCCCTGAACGGCGTCACCATCACGCGCTGGTCAATCCAGTCCGTAATGCTATCCACAACGGGCACAATCCAGAACACACCGGGGCCAAACAGCCCGCGGAATTTACCAAGACGCAGCACCACGGCTTTCTCCCACTGCCTGGCGACATTCAGCGCCAGGAGCACGTACATAGCCCAAAACGTCCACAAACCAACCCAGGCACCAGCCCAGGTATCTCCCCACCGGGGCTGCACCCAAAACATGCCGCCCACGGCGATGGTTTCCAACACAAAAAACGCCAACAACGCAACCGACGCCGCGCGTCTCCTTGCGGTATTACCAAGTTGTACCTGCACTGCTTTCTTCGCCATAACATACGCTCCTTTGTTCAAGATTCGGAACAGTCCAACAGCCTCTTTGCCAACAAAGAAACGATTACGGCGGCTCGTCTTCCTGCCATGCTCGCCGCAGCGCCGCCATTACTTCGTGCTCGCTCAAGCCCAACGCGCGGGCCTGTTGCACCAGATGGTGCGCCAGCGAGTGCAAAGTTTCCCGCTTCAGCGCCTCTTTGCTTGCTTCGGAAACCGGCGCGAGCACAAAAGTGCCGCGCCCGTGCCGCACTGAAATCAGGGCTTCCTTTTCCAACATGCGATACGCCCGCGCCACGGTGTTGAAGTTGACCCGCAAATCCGCCGCCAGTTGACGCACGGTGGGCAACTGATCGCCCGGCTGCAGTTTGCCGCGGGCAATCAAGGCACGAATCTGATTCCGGATTTGCTCGGTCAGCGGAACCGCTTCGCGAAAATCCACTTCGATAGGCAGGGAAGATGCCTTTGCAATAGCACGGTGTGCTTGTTGACGTTTCATCACACCACCACCACCAGAGATACACCTCGCGTTATTTATTGTATCATTGTATCTTTGTATCATTGTATCACACCGGCGCCAAAAGTCAAGTTTTTTTCGCCGACAGCAGTCTTCCAAAAGGCACGAAGCCCTTACCCCGCCTATGATAAAATACCTTTACAGCAACCACTCGCGAATTACAGGCATCCCAATTTTGCCAACCATGACCATGAGCATACCCACCTGGAAAGCCGAAGCCGAAGAAGAAATCCGCCTGGGGATAGAAGAACGCGCCCGCGGGATGGAAGGGCGTGCGCGTGTGCGGGCGCGCCGCGCCGCGGGGCACATCCTCGGCGAATACTTCCACCGTGCCGGCATTCCCGACCCCGGCCCCAACGCCTATGAACGCCTGAAAATCTTGCAGGCGCTCACCACCGTGCCCCCGCAAGCGCGGGCAGCAGCCCGTTATCTCACCATGAAAGTCACCATGGATTTCAAACTGCCCGTGGAAGTGGACCTGTTCACCGAAACCCAGCGCCTGACCCAGTTGCTGCTCGACGAAACCCTCGAACCGCTCCCGCCCGTGGAGTAAAAGATGATCCGCAAGTTTTTCCAAGGCGTGCTGTTCATGTTGTTGCTCATCGTATTAGCCGTTATAGGATACGGCGTATGGGTGTATCGGCAAAGCGGTACGCTGCCCTTCACGATCCCCGGTGTAGCACGTCCCACGCCGTTGACCACTTCCACAGCAGCCGCTCTGCCTACCCCAACACCGACGCCCATAACGCAGTCGGCGGTTGTCGCCAACACCTATTTGCCCGCGGGAACGCTGCTGACCACCGACATGCTCACCGAAACCCAATTGCCTGTGAGCACGCTACCCAGTGACGTCGCCGCCAGCAGCGCCCAGGTCATCGGGAAGGTTTTGAGCGAGCCGGTCGAAGCCGGGCAGCCCATCCGGTTGAGCAATGTCGTATCCCCGGGCCATGTTATCGGCAAAGGCTCCGAGTTTGCCCAAATGTTACAACCGGGCGAAGTCGCCATTGCTTACCCCGTGCAGCGCGCCAACAGTGCGGCCTATGCCCCGCGCGCCGGCGACCTCGTGGACCTCATCGTCACTTTCCTCATCGCCGACGTCGACGTGAACTTTCAGAGTCGCCTTTCCAACAAAGTGCTCGTGCTCAGCCAGGATCTCGAAAGCGGCACCTACGCCTTCCGTCCTGCGGGAACCCTGGGACGCGTGCTGGAAGACGGCTTCCTGGCTGTACCCATCTACGTGGTGCCTTCCCAAGACCAGCGACCGCGCATGGTTGCTCAATTGACCATCCAAAACGCCCGCGTGCTCTATTTCGGCACCAGCCTCCTTGCCCCCACGCCGGTCCCCGGCGAAAAGCCCTATCCACCCGACCTCGCCGTGCTGGCAGTCAGCCCGCAAGACGCTGTCATGCTCAATTTCTTCATGGCGCGGCATGCCGAAACCACCATGGTACTCCGCAGCGCGCTGGAAACCACCCCGCAGCCGGAAGCCACCATCGTGCCCGTCACCCTGAACTACATCCAGGAACACTACGGCGTGCCGTTGCCTGCGAAGCAGCCTTATCAGATCAACCCTTCATCCCTGACACCCACACCAAAGCCATAACGGCAAAGTGCGCTTTTCAACGCCTATGACCTCAACGCGTCTTCCCACCGAACCGCCCGTCTGGATAGACACCGCCGACACCCTTCAGACCTTAGCCGAAGAACTGCAACGCCACGAACGCATCGGCGTCGATACTGAAGCCAACAGCCTGCACGCCTATCGCGAGCAGGTTTGTCTTTTGCAATTTTCCACTCCCACTACCGACTACCTCGTTGACCCCCTCGCCCTCGACAGCCTTGCTCCCCTCGTACCAGTGTTTGCCAGCCCCGCGGTGGAAAAAATCTTCCACGCGGCGGAATACGACATCCTTGGCCTGCATCGCGATTTTGGTTTCGAGTTCGCCAACCTGTTCGACACCATGGCAAGCGCCCGCATTCTGGGCTACGAAAAAGTGGGGCTGGGCGCCCTGCTGGAAAAGCACTTCGGCATTCGCCTCGAAAAACGTTTCCAGAAAGCCGATTGGGGGCAACGCCCGCTTTCCCCGGAAATGTTGGACTATGCCCGCCTCGACACCCATTTTCTGATTCCCCTTCGCGACATCCTCCACAAGCAGTTGGAAGCCAAAGACCTCTTGCCATTAGCCCAGGAAGATTTTGCCCGTCTCACACACCCGCTGGAAGGCAACGGACGCCCGCCCCTGTGGCAGCGCGGCGGCCACCACCTCAGCCCGCAACAAACCGCCGTGCTGGAAGCCCTCTGGCACTACCGCGAGGCCGAAGCCGAGCGCCGCAACGTGCCGCCCTTCAAAGTGCTGGACGACAAAACCCTGGTAGCCCTTACCCGCGCGTTGCCCCGCAACATCGGCGAACTGCGTCGCGTGCCCGGCATGCGCGGCGCGCGGGTGCGCCATCACGGCCAAGGGGTGCTGAACGCCATCCGCAAGGGGCTGAAAGCCCCCCCTCGAAAAGTGGAACGCCTCCCTCGCCCCGACGACGCCTATCGCGAGCGGCTCGATGCCTTGCGCCGGTGGCGGCAGCAGGCTTCCGCAAGAACGAGCATGCCTTCCGACGTGGTGCTCCCCAAACCTCACATGCAGGCCATCGCCGCTGCCAACCCACAAACCCTGGAAGAACTCAAGCCCCTGATGGCAGACATCCCATGGCGCTTCGACCGCTTCGGCGAAGAAATCCTGCAAGCCCTGCCCCCGGTGTAACCCTCATGCCCAGGCGCTATTGGCTGCTCTTCGGCCTGCTTGCCATCGTCGGCGTCGGCATCCGCCTCTACCACCTCACCGA
Organism: Anaerolineales bacterium; assembly: GCA_027026295.1. Taxonomy (GTDB): domain Bacteria; phylum Chloroflexota; class Anaerolineae; order Anaerolineales; family DRMV01; genus DRMV01. The sequence goes on from JALVOR010000374.1 coordinate 19,688, forward strand.
CCCGCCGCTGGCATTCCACCCCACCCGCCAGATGCACAGCGCCCTGATCTCGCGCCAGTTGTATCTCACGTGGCGGCCGGGCATCACCACCCCCGCCGAGGCAGAACAGCGCTTTCTGGGCAACCGCATGGCGCGCTATGAACCGCCGCTCTTCGAGGCGCTGGTCGCCAAAACCTGCCTGCTGGCGGGCAAGCATTTTGGCTTCCATTTGTGGGTAGCCAGGCTGTATGATGCCCTTTTCTGGCTACTGGGTGCGTTGGGCGTCTTCCTGCTGGCGCGCCGCCTCACCGACGGCTTCTCGGCGCTGCTCGCCACGGCCTACTGGTGGCTGCTGCCCTTCGCCATCTATGCCAGCCGGTCGTTTCAGCCCGACCCGTTGATGACCGTGCTGCTGGTGTGGACGGCGTGGGCCTCACTGGCGTGGGCTGAAACCGATGCCAGCGCCCACCCCCGCCGCTTCGCGGCCCTGCTGCTCCTCGCCACGGGGCTGGGGGCAAGTGCGGGAGTGGTGAAAGTCTATGGCATCATCTTCGCCGCAGGCATTTTCACTGCCGCAGCATGGCTGCGCTACCACACCGCGTGGTGGCGGAAAGCCGCGTTTTGGGGCGGGCTGGCGGGCATGACCGTGCCCGTGCTGGCTGTTTACGGCCTGATCATGCCCCGTCACGGCGCCGAAGCCGAGTTCCTGCAGGTGTGGGTGGTACGCATGAGCAGGCAATTGCTCTCACCCAAAATCTACGGCGGGTGGCTGCAGCAACTCAACGAGGCCTTCGGCGGCGGCTTCCTGCTGCTGGCACTGCTGGGCGCCGTGTTGGGGAATGCCCGCACCCGCGTCCTGGCCTTAGGCTGGGGGGTGGCTTATGGCGTTTACGGGCTGCTGGTGCCCTTTCACCTGGCGACCCATTCTTATTACCAACTTCCCTTGCTGCCCTTGGTGAGCATCGGGCTGGCCGCCGCTGTTTATGCCCTGAAGCCCCTCACCCGCGCCGCGCCGCGGCTGGGGAAGGCGGCGCTGGCGGTGGGGCTGCTGGCGGCTGTGGTTTACCCCTTAGGCATCACTGCCTGGCAAATGGCAACCTGCCCCTGCCGCCAGGAAGCCCAAACCTACATCGAACTGGGGGAGCGGCTTCCCGAAGGCAAAATCGTTGCCCTCACCCCCGCTTACGGCTACCCCCTGATGTATTACAGCAACCGCACAGTGGATTTCTGGCCCACGAGCCGCTATCAGCAGGTGTTTGATTATTCGCCGGAAGCCTTTGCCCGCCTGTTTTCCCAGCGCGCTGGCGGGCACGATTACTTCCTCATCACCGACCTCGCCGAATTTGCGCGGCAACAAGCCCTGCGCCATTACCTTTCGACCCATTATCCCATCGTTATGGAAGGCGAGGGCTTCATCCTGTTCGATTTGCGCCATCCCCTGAAAGAGCAATCGTGAACACCCCTGCCAAAACCCCACTGGTCAGCGTTGTTACCCCCTCGTTCAACCAGGCACGCTATCTGGAAACCACCATCCGCTCGGTGCTGGGGCAGAATTACCCGCGGGTGGAATACCTCATCGTGGACGGCGGCTCGACCGATGGCAGCGTGGAAATCATCCGCCGTTATGCCGACCGGCTGGCATGGTGGGTTTCGGAACCCGACCGCGGCCAGGCCGACGGCATCAACAAGGGGCTGCGGCGCGCCCGCGGCGACATTGTGGCCTGGCTGAACTCCGACGACGCCTACGCGCCGGGGGCGGTTGCCGCCGCGGTGGAAACTTTCCAGCAGCACCCCGAAGCCGGGCTGGTGTTCGGCAACGCCCTTTCCATCGATGCCGAGGGGCGGCCTTTCCACGCCCTCACCGCCGGCAACTGGGGGCTGGACGACCTGATGACCTTCCACATCCTCACCCAACCGGCGGTGTTCATGCGCCGCGAGGTGGCCGCGACTGCCGGTTTCCTCGATGAAGATTTCCACTTTTTACTCGACCATCGCCTGTGGCTGAAAATGGCGCTTCAGGCGCCAATGGTGCATGTGCCGCGGGTGTGGGCATTTGCCCGCTATCATGCCGCCGCCAAAAATGCTGCCCAGGCCGGGAAATTCGGCGCCGAAGCCCTGCGGCTGGCGGGGTGGCTGGCTTCCGACCCGGCTTTCGAAGCACCCTACCGCCGCCTGAAACGGCAGGTGTGGGCTGCGGCGCACCGTTTTCGCGCCCGCTATCTGCTGGATGCAGGGCACTACCCCGCGGCGCTGGGGGGCTATCTGCGGGCGTTCTTCCGCCACCCGCCCACGGCGCTGCAGGAAGCCCATCGCATGGCCTTTGCCGTCGCGGGCATGCTGGGATTGGGCAATCCCCTGCGGCGATGGTATTACCGCCGCGCCTGGGGCAACCTGCCGCCCGAAGCCGTTGCCCTGGGCATCACCAACGTCGATGCCTTCTGGCGGGAAGCCTCAGGAAGACAGCCCGCGGATGCACGCGGATGATTACGAATGGGCGCGGATTTTTGGGATGCCAGGAGTTAACGCAGAGGTGCAGAGGAACACAGAGACGCAGAGGAACAAAGTAAATTTCTGTGTTCTCTGGGATTCTTCTGTGCTTTCTGTATTTTTGGACTCCGTATCCTGATTGACTGACAAAACTTTGGCCGTTTACCCAATCTCTCCTATCCCCCGCTACGGCGACGCAACAGCGTTGCCGTAGCGGGGAAAGGGAAGGATCAAGCCCCAAAAGTGATGCAGGGAGATTTGTCAGTCAACCAGCTCCGTATCTCCAACTCTCCCCAACCCAAGCGAGAGAGTTTCGTGGCTTACCTCACCCCCTGCCTGCGCGCCCAATCTTCGAGGGCTTCTTCCAGGGCGTCGAGGTAGGCATCCAGCGGCTCCTGGCGGTCGGCTGCCAGGCCGAGGGCTTCCACGAACTGCTGCCACCGGGCAAGGTGGGCTTCTTCGGCGTGCACTATGGCCAGCGTCCACGTAAACAGCAGCGGGTAAAGGGCATTGGCGGGGGTACTGCTGGGAAGGTAAGCCGCCACCGCCCGGCGATAGTAGGGCTGGCGGGGGCGCGCCAGTTCCGTCGGGGCTGGGGAAGCCGCCGCAGCCGCGGCAAGGGCGTTTTCCCACGCAGGGAGGGCAGCCTGCAGGGT
>JALVOR010000375.1 GCA_027026295.1 Anaerolineales bacterium
ACCCTGAACGACGCCGATTTGCACAATCTGCCTCAGTAACATTTTCATTTGGTGGTTATCTCCCCCTTCGGTAACATTTTCATTTGACTTGACAGGCGGCGGGGGGCGGTCTCGTGAACATTCACGCCAGCAAGATGGGGTATAATAGCGCATATTGCAACCCCGTTTGCCACGCAATTTTGCTTCAGGAGATGCTTTATGGCCAGTGTTACCTATGAACATGTCACCAAGCGGTTCGGGAACGTGACCGCGTTGAATGATTTGACCATCGAGGTCGCCGACAAAGAGTTTTTGGTTTTGGTAGGCCCTTCGGGCTGCGGCAAGACAACCGCCCTGCGCTGTCTGGCTGGCCTGGAAGAGGTGACCGAAGGACGTATTCTCATTGGTGATCAGGTGGTCAACGATGTGCCGCCAAAAGACCGTGATATCGCGATGGTGTTCCAGTCTTACGCCCTTTACCCCCACATGACGGTATATGACAATATGGCGTTTGGTCTGAAACTGCGCAAAGTGCCCAAAGATGAAATCCGGCGTCGCGTGCAGGAAGCCGCCGAGATTTTGGGCATTGAGCAATTGCTCGACCGCAAACCCCGGCAGCTTTCCGGCGGGCAGCGCCAGCGCGTGGCTGTGGGGCGCGCCATTGTGCGTAACCCCAAGGTGTTCCTCTTCGACGAGCCGCTTTCCAACCTGGATGCCAAACTGCGTGTGCAAACCCGTACCGAGATTTCCAAACTGCACAAGCGCCTGCAAACCACTTTCATCTACGTTACCCACGACCAGGTGGAAGCCATGACCATGGCCGACCGCATCGCAGTGATGAACCACGGCGTGCTGCAGCAAATTGACACGCCGCAGAATCTCTACGATGCTCCTGCCAATATGTTCGTGGCGGGCTTCATCGGTTCGCCTGCAATGAACTTCTTCCGCGGCACACTGAAGCAGGCCGATGGGCATTTCTATGTGGTGACCGAGACTTTCCAGGTGCAGGTGCCCGATGAGCGCAAGAGCGTGTATGCCGACCACGTCGGCAGGCCGATTGTTTTTGGCGTGCGGCCTGAGCATATCCATCATCCTGACTTCGCACCGCCCGGCATCGTGCCGCAGCCGGTGGAAGGCACGGTGGAAGTCACCGAGTTGATGGGCAACGAAATTTTCGTGTACATGCGGACGGGCGACACTCAGTTTGTGGCGCGCGTTGACCCGAGGGCAGACTACCGCATGGGCGACAAGGCGCAGGTGGTCTTTGATATGTCGCAAATGCACCTCTTCGATCCCGACACCGAGCAGGCCATTCGCTAAACGAGGTTTCAATGCCTTTCGATTACATTCCTCCACTGTTGCAGCCCAACGGCAAGAAAATCGTGCTGCTGGTGATGGATGGGCTGGGCGGGCTGCCGCTGGAAGCCGGCGGCCCCACCGAACTGGAATTCGCCAGCACCCCCAACATGGACCGCCTTGCCGCCGAGGGCACGTTGGGGCAGACCATTCCCATTCGCCCCGGCATTACCCCCGGTTCGGGGCCGGCCCACCTTGCGCTGTTTGGCTACGACCCGCTGCATCATCCTGTGGGGCGGGGCGTGCTTTCGGCGCTGGGCGTGGGGCTGGAAGTCCGCCCCGGCGACGTGGCTGCCCGCGGCAACTTCTGCACCCTCGATGCCAACGGCAACATCACCGACCGCCGCGCCGGGCGCATTCCCAGTGAAGAATCGGTGCCGCTGGTGGAAAAACTGGCGCAAATCCGCATTCCGGGCGTGGAAGTGGAAGTGCGGCAGGTGAAAGAATATCGCTTTGTGGTGGTGATGCGAGGCGAAGGGCTGGATGCCAGCCTTGTCGACACCGACCCCCAGAAAACCGGCGTGCCCCCACTGCCGGTACGCCCCGCGACGAATTCCCCCGCGGCTGCCCGCACGGCGGAACTGTTCAACCAGTGGGTTGCTGAAGCCCGGCGGGTGCTGGCCGGGCACCCCAAAGCCAATGGCGTGACCCTGCGCGGCTTTGCCACCGACCCCGAACTGCCCCGCTTCAACGACGCCTATGGCCTGAAATCGGCATGTGTGGCGGTTTACCCGATGTACAAGGGCGTGGCGCGGCTGGTAGGGATGGACATTATTGCCTTTGAAGGCGAACACCCGGAGGACGAGTTTGCTGCCCTCGCCGAGCACTGGGATGAATACGATTTCTTCTTCGTGCACATCAAGAAAACCGACAGCAAGGGCGAAGACGGCGATTTCGAGGGCAAGGCGCACATCATCGAAAGCGTAGACGCAGCGCTGCCCAAACTGTTGGCGCTTGAGCCTGATGTCCTGATGATTACCGGCGACCATTCCACGCCTGCGAAAATGCGCTCGCATTCGTGGCATCCCGTCCCCTTCCTGATGTGGGCGCCGGAAACCGTGCGCCCCGACGCCCAAACCCGTTTTGGGGAAACCGCCTGCGCACAGGGCGGCCTGGGTACCTTTCAGGCACACGATGCCATGCCGTTAGCGCTGGCGCACGCCGGAAGGTTGGAGAAGTTTGGGGCGTAATCCTGAGAGCAAATTGGTGAAATCGAAACAGCCCGACAAGCGTTGTCGGGCTGTGTTTTTTTGGTTGGTTTGCTTTCACGGCGTGGGCGAGGGCGTGGGCGTGCGGTAAGGCGTGCGCGTAGGCGAGGGCGTTGGCGTAGAGGTGACAGTGGGGGAGAGTGTCGGCGTGGGGGTGTGTTCCTGTGTGG
>JALVOR010000376.1 GCA_027026295.1 Anaerolineales bacterium
GCGGGCTGAGATGCCTTCACAGGAAGCCGACACAGGCAACCCCAAGGAAGCCGTCAACATGGCGAACATTCTGGCCGATTGGCAGCCTTCCGACCGCATGCGGATGTACATTCGCAACGACGTCGTAGCGCAGATGTGGCGTTACGGCGCGTCGGCAGCGGCGGCGGAAACCGACCCCTATGCCAAAAAACAGATGACCCTGATGGCCGATAGAGTGCTGGGCGGCGGCGAAGTGCAGTTCCAGGGGCCGCGGGGCATTGCCAGCGCACCCGATGGCTCGCTTTATGTGGCTGACACCGCCAACCACCGCATTGTGCATGTTTCTGCCGAGGGCAAGATGTTGGGCATGTGGGGTTCCTACGGCACTGCCAGCGAGGAAAGCGCCGCGCCCCCCGGTGCTTTTAACGAACCGTGGGGCGTGGCCGTGGGGCCCGATGGCAATGTCTATGTGGCGGATACGTGGAACAACCGCATCCAGAAATTTACCGCCGATGGCCAGTTTGTGACCATGTGGGGCACGTCGGGCAACGATGGCAGCCCCTATGCCCTGTGGGGGCCGCGAGATGTTGTCGTGGACAAGCAGGGACGGGTGTTCGTGGCCGACACGGGCAACAAGCGCATTGTGGTGTACGATGCCGACGGGAAGCCGCTGGGACAGTTTGGCCGTGGCGGCATCGAAGCAGGTGAATTTAGCGAGCCGGTGGGGTTAGCGCTGGATGGTGCAGGCAACCTCTATGTGGCCGATACATGGAACCAGCGCATTCAGGTGTTTGCCGTGAGCAGTGATTTGGTGTTTACGCCGCTGCGCCAATGGCCGGTGGAAGCATGGTACAGCCAGTCGCCTGACAACAAGCCTTATCTGGCAGTGGATTCCGAGGGCAGGGTGTTTGCAGGCGATCCCGAGGGCTATCGCGTGTTGGCTTTTGATGCCGATGGCAAGTTGCTCTACTGGTGGGGGCAGTGGGGCATGCCGCCGGAAGGCATGGGCACCGTAGGCGGTCTGGCAACGGATGGCCAGGGCGGTGTGTGGGTTGCCGACGCCGAGCACGGTCAATTACTGCATTTCTCGCCTTCGGCGGGCGCGCCGCCGGGGCCATGACCGGCGGGGCTTCGTATAGCCGTATAGCAAAACCAGAGGTTTTCGGGGCGGCATCGGTGCTGAATTGTGCCTCCGCCCCGTGTTTGTTCCTGCGGGCAAAGCCGTTTGTCTCTTTTTGGAATGTATTTGTTCAGCCACGATAAGGAGGAACCACGGATTCCGCAGAAGAATATTCGCCGATTTCACAGGTTGGCATAGATTGGGCGAAAGACCTCGCAAGGCACGTAACGCGCCGCGATTTCTTGGCGTGCCTGGCGTCCCAAAATCCGCGAGCCTCTGTGTTATCCGCGGGTTGTTTCCTCTCGGCTGAACGGTTACTTTGGAATGACCACGACCAAATTTTCCCAACCAGCCCGAAACGCAAGTGCCGCCCCCCCGCTGTGGCGGCAGCCGCGCGCGTGGCTGTTTTTCGCCACGCTGCTGTGGGTGGTCTGGGCGTGGCGCACTCTCCCCGAGGTGCCTTTTCACCCCGATGAGAGCACCTACCTTTACATGGCGCAGGACGCCCACCAGTTGTTCCGCGAGCCGTTGGGTCTGTCCTTCCACGATGACGGCAGCATTGACGAGCATTACCGCCTGGTGAACGCTCCGCTGACGCGCTATCTGGTGGCGTTAGGGCTGGCGCTGCACCGCCAGCCCGCTCTGGCGCACGATTGGAACTGGAGCGTTTCGTGGGAAGCCAATGTACAGGCAGGCAGCGTGCCGACAGCAGGACAGTTGACTGCTGCCCGTCAGGTCACGACGCTGTGTGTGGCGTTGGCGGGGCTGTTGCTGGCACTGACGGCTTACCGTTTGAGCAGGCGGCGGGCGTTGGCGTTTCTGGTGCTGGGCGGCTTTTTGCTCAACCCGTTGGTGCTGCTGCACGGACGGCGGGCGATGATGGAGGCTCCCATGTTGCTGGGCATCGCGTGGGTGCTATGGGAACTTTCCGCCGAGCAAATTTCGCCGTGGCGGCTGGGGCTGGCGCTTTCGTGGGCGGTGTGGGCGAAATACTGGGCGATTGCCCTGTTGCCGGTGGCGTTGTGGGGCGTGTGGCGATATGCAGGTTGCGAGCACAACCGTTGTCGCTGGCGGCGGATGGTCGTGGTTGTGGTGTGGCTGGCCGTGAGCGGCTTTGCTTTGCAGCCCGTGTTGTGGCTTGCCCCTTGGAAAGCGGCGCAGGCGATGTTTGCCCGCCGTTTCGCGGTTACGGCAACCCAGCAGGCGGCATTCCGCGCTGTGTTGCCTGCCTACGTGCCAGTGAACCCGTGGCAACGTTTTGCCCTCATTTTGGGGCACCTCTACATTGCCCCGCTGGCATACCTCGATTTGGGGAAATATGCCCCCGCTCTGGAAAACGCCATTGCTGCTTATGATGTCCATGTGTGGGCACATTGGGGGCGCAGCCTCGCCGCTGCGGCAGTGCAAATTGTGTTGCTGTTCGTGGGCTTCGGCAGCATGGTTTGGCAGGCTTTGCGGCAGCCGCAAGCCCAGGGCGTGCGGTTGTTCATGCTGGCAGCGGCGTTTCAGTGGGGGCTGTTGTTGCTTTCCCTGCCGCTGGCCTTTCAGCGCTATGCCCTTGCTGCGCTGCCGTTTTCCCTCATGTGGGAAGCCTGGGGCGTATGGCAGTTGTGGCGCTGGCTGCCCCGACGGAAAAGCAAACAGGCGGCGTGAAAGCCGCCTGTTTTTGGTTGGGGGGAGCAGGTTGCCTATGCCTTTTTGAGGGCAGCCTTGAAACTTTCGATGGAATCCACCGGTGTGGGGTCGGTATCGTAACGCATGGCGAGGTAGAAGGACACATAATCGCCGAGGTGCAGCAGCGTCCATTGCTGGGCGAGGCGGGTTTCCCCGGCAGCGTGCACGATGGCGCTTTCCAGCCCGGCCTGCTCGAAGGCAGAGGCAGTGAGTTCGGTGCGCTTGCGGTTGCGGGGGTGTGCGTGGCTGCCGTCGAGGAAAATCGCCAGGGTTTGAGGGAATAGTGAAGCAGGGTTGACCAGCCCTGCCAGGGTGTTGTGGTCGGCTTCGGGCAGGAATTCGAACTGCGCCCACGCCTTGGCGATTTCGCTGATTTGTCCCTTCCAGCGGCGGGCAACGGGGGCGAAAGCGCCGCTGCCGAACACCGCTGCCCATTTGTTTTCCAGCCGCAGCGCCCACTGCTTGGCGGGATTCTTTTCGGTGGGCGTCTCGGCGCGCAAATTGGCTTGCTGGGTTTGCATTGCCGCCACCGCGGCGGCGAGTTCCTGCGCGGGGTCGGGAAGCCAGCCGGCGCGGGCAAAAAAGGCCAGCAGCAGCCCGAAGGAATAGCCCACTGCGGCGCGCGGTTGCCCGGGATGGACGAATTGCCACACTGTGTAGCCGGCTTCGGCGGCTCGGGCGGCCAGTTTGCCGCCGGTGGTCACAGCGAGTACCTGGCAGCCCCGGGCCTGCGCGGCGGCGAAGGCGCTCAGGGTTTCTTCGGTGTTGCCGGAGTGCGAGGAGGCAATCAGCAGCACCCGGTCGCCCTGCGCCCATGCGGGCAGGTCGTAATCGCGCCATACCGTGATGGACACCGAAGCCAGCGGGGCAGCGTAGGCGGCGAGCAGGTCGGCGCCGATAGCCGAGCCGCCCATACCCGCGATGATCACCTGCTGCACGTCCCCCACCGCGGGCATGGGGAACTGCTGGCCCAGTTCCCACGCCTTTTGCAACTGCGCGGGCAGGCCGTCGATTTCGGCAAGCATGTTTGAACGGTCAATTTCGGGGAAGTATTTGAAATCGTCCAGTTCCATGGCGGTTTCTCCTCAGGGGGTCATGCTTTCCTGTGCTCTTGTTCGGCGCTTTGGTCGCCGCGCAGCAGTTTGATGGCGTGGGGCAGAACCGAGGCAATCACTTCCAGATTTTCCACGGCGGCTTTGGGGCTGCCGGGCAGGTTGACGATGAGGGTCTGGCCGCGAATGCCCGCTACGGCGCGGGAAAGCATGGCGTGGGGCGTGATCTGCAGGCTGGCGGCGCGCATGGCTTCGCTCAGGCCGGGGGCGAGGCGTTCCACCACCGCGCGAGTGGCTTCGGGGGTGACGTCGCGCGGCGCAAAGCCCGTGCCGCCGGTGGTCAGGATGACGTCGTAAGCGTCGCTGTCGGCCCAGCGGGCTAACGTGTCGCGCAGGGCGGGCAGATCGTCGGGCAGGATGGCGGTGTGGGCAACTTCCCAGCCGCGGGCGCGCACCGCCTCGGCTAAGGCGGGGCCGGAAAGGTCTTCCCGCTCGCCGCGGGCCGAACGGTCAGAGACGGTGAGGATGGCGAAACGGAGCATGAGATTAGTCAACTGGTCAATTGGTCAATTAGTCAACTGGTCGGGGGTAAGGTTTTTGGCGAGGGTGACAACGGGTAGGTTTTCCCAGCCGCGTTTGCGGTAGAAGGCAAACACTTCTTCTTCGCTGGGCACGACCATCAGGTAGGCGCGCAGGCAGCCCTTGGCACGCAAGCGCGCCTCGATTTCGTCCATCAGGGCGGTGCCCAGGCCCCGTTCGCGGTATTCGGGCGCCACGGCGAGGTGGTAGATCAACCCGCGGCGCCCGTCGAAGCCGGCCATCACCGCGCCGATGATTTTGCCCTCTTCGTTTTCAGCCACGATGAACAGGTCGGGGTCGTGGGCGACTTTTTTGGCAATTTCCTCGGGTTCGTCGGAAACGCGCAGTTGGATGCCGGGCCCCGCGTGCGCCCAAAGGTCGTACACCGCGGGGTAATCTTCGGGGAAGCGAAAGGTGCGGATGGTGTAACTTTTCATTCCTCCAACCCCACCACTGCTTTCCACGGCTCGGTGAGGCCCTCTTCGGTGACGCCGAAGAAGAGGCGGTTGCCTTCGGGGGTGCGCTGGGCGAGGTCGAAGTGCCATTGTTGCCCCTGCTTGTACTTTCGCAGCACACCGCGGTCGCCTTCCCAATGGGCGCCGCGCACTTTCCGCAGGTCGGGGGGCAGTTTGGCGTAGCGGCTGATGGCGTAATGCCACAGGCGGCGCGCCGATGAGGTAGTGACGTTCTTTACCACGTTGCCGTTGCGCAGATCGCGCACGGTGTAGTATTTGGTGCCGTCGCGCTCGGTGACGGAAACCACCTCTACGCCGGTGCGGGGGGCGTCTTTGGGCAGGGGCGGCACTTCGTCTACCGGGGCGGGGCGAATGGTGGCGCGCCGCGGTTGCCCGGCTTCGGCTTTTGCGGGCGCTGCGGCGGCTTCCTTCTCTTGCAGGCCGCGTAACACCAGTTCCACGATTTCATCCCGCACCGCGAGGCCGGTTTCGGCTTCGGCGCGAATGTAAATTTTGCTGCCATCTACGGCGTAAGGCGGCTCGCTGCCGCGCGGTACCAGCACCCGCAGCACTTTCTTTCCCTGGGTTTCGTGGGTATGGATGGCGACTTCCAGCGGCGGGATGATGCGCTCGGAAATCTGCTTTGCCAGTTCGGCGGCTGCCCGGTCGGGCTCGTCGATGCCTGTGGGCGGCTTTTTCGGGTCTTCGCCCACGCCGATGTAAAGCGTGCCGCCGTTGGTGTTGGCGAAGGCGCACACATCGGCGATGATGGCATACAGCCGCCCGCCGCGCACGGTCATGCGCTCGTGGAAGGCCTGAATCAGGTTGGCGCCTTCTTCGCGAGCCTGCTGGATGAAGTCTTCCTGGGGGGCTTCCTTGTGGCGACGGGGGCGGTGGCGGGCGAAATCATTGCTCAGGAAGAGTTCTTTCAGCGTCTGGAAACTGATTTCTGGCAGCAGCACTTCGGTGGTGCGCTCGCCCACGCCCAGGTTGCGCCCGTCGCCGATGAGGCGGTGAGCGTCGGAACCCTGAATGCAGTGCATCCGCCGGGGATATTCGGGCTTGGTGCCGTTGAAGAACGCCGCGGTGGTGTAGCGGCCTTTCTTTTCCAGGTCGGTGACTTCCAGCGCGTGCAGGTGCGGGTTTTGGGTGTAGGAAATCTTGGTTTGGCCGGGTACATTGCGGGCAGCGACGCCGTTGCTGGAGTTGGCATGGGCGGCAATCACCAGCCCGCCGGCTTCGTCGATCACGCGGTAGGCGGTGAGCACATCGCTGGTCGCTCCCACGGTGGCCGAGCCCTGGTCGAGTTTTTCGGGGGGGATGTTGAGGGTGAGCAACAGATGCTCGATTTCCCGCACAGGCTTTTCGGGCGGGAAGATGCCCAAAATGTGGAAACCCAACGTCGCGGTGAGTTCGAAGCCGGGCAACACCAGAATTTTCTTCAGCAGGCGGCGATATTCTTCCAGCCGCTCTTTTTCTTCGGGAATCAGACGGTTTAGTTGTTCCAGCAATTCCAGTTGCTGGATTTCTTCTTGCATCTGCCGATAACCGGCCACGGTGTTGTGATCGGTGAAGGCGATGATGTCCACGCCGCGGGCTTCCGCCTGGCGGAGGATGTCAAGGTAAGTAATTTCGGGCTGTTGGTAGTCGCTGGATGCAGGAGTGTGCAGGTGCAGGTCTACGACGTACCAATGCCGTTTGGGCAATCGTTTTCGTGCCACGGATATGTCCTTTCTTTCGGCGCATACGCTGCTGGTGTCAAGGGGTATCGTTCAGGGTTTTGTGGATCAGGCCAAGCAGTTTGTCCACCATATAGGGCTTTTGCAGAAAGGCATCAGCGCCGGCGGCAAGGCTGGCTTCGGCATAATCCATGCCGGAGGTCATGATGACGCGGGTGTCGTGCAGTTCGGGGTCTTCCCGCAGGGTTTTCAGCAGGTCTATGCCGCTGATACCACCGGCGAGGCGCACGTCCATAACCAGCAGGTCGGGTTTTTCGGTGTGCAGGTCTTGCACCAGTGCCTTGGCTTGCACGGCACCGGTGACCACGATGAAGCCTTCCATTTCCAATAGGGTTTGCATCAACGACCGCATGGTGTGGTCGTCTTCTACCAGCATGATCTTAGACATGGCCGTTCTATCCTTCGGTTTCGGTGGTGTCTTGCGAGTTGACATCGGTCAGTGCGGCTTCGACGGCTTCGTCCACGGTGTCAACCAAAACAAATTCAAGGGCTTCGCGCGCTTCGTCGGGCAGGTCTTCCAGATCGGCTTCGTTGCGCTTGGGCAAAATGACGGTTTTCAGGCCGACGCGATGCGCGGCGAGCACTTTCTCCTTGATGCCGCCCACGGGCAATACCTGCCCGCGTAGGGTGATTTCTCCGGTCATGCACACTTCGGGCTTCACTGTGCGCCCGGTGAGCAGGGAAACCAGTGCGGTCGCGATGGTGATGCCCGCCGAGGGGCCGTCTTTGGGCTGTGCACCCGCGGGCACGTGCAGGTGAAGATCGGTTTTCTCGAAGAAATCTTCGGGAATGCCCCACTCGGCGGTGCGCGACCGCACGTAGGAAAGCGCCGCCCGGGCTGATTCCTGCATGACGTCGCCCAGCGAGCCGGTGAGGGTAAAGCCTTTGCTGCCCGGCATTTTGGTGGCCTCGATGAAAAGGATGTCGCCGCCGGTGGGCGTCCAGGCCAAGCCAATGGCAACACCGGGGATGGAAACCCGATGGGCAATTTCCTCCAAACCGCGATGGCGCGGCCTGCCGAGGTATTCTTTCAGGTTGTCGGCGGTAATGTCGGCGTGGGTGATGCTGCCATCGGCAATTTTGCGCACTACTTTGCGGCAGATTTTGCCGATTTCCCGCTCTAAGTTGCGCACGCCCGCTTCGCGCGTGTAGGAGCGGATGATGTGGTGCAGGGCCTCGTCAGTGAAGGTGATTTCTTCGGGGAAGAGGCCGTTTTCGTGAATTTGCCGCGGGATGAGGTAGCCTTTGGCGATTTCGATCTTCTCGTTTTCGGTGTAGCCCGAGATGGAAATGATTTCCATGCGGTCGCGCAGGGGGGCGGGGATGTTATCCAGATAGTTGGCGGTGGTGATGAAGAGCACCTGCGAGAGGTCGAAAGCCACTTCAATGTAGTGATCGCGGAATTCGTTGTTCTGCTCGGGGTCGAGCACTTCCAGCAGCGCCGAGGCCGGGTCGCCGTGGAAGTCAAACACCAGTTTGTCCACCTCGTCTAACATGAAAACGGGATTGCGGGTGCCGACGCGCCGCAGCGCCTGCATGATGCGCCCAGGCATGGCACCAATGTAGGTGCGGCGGTGGCCGCGGATTTCGGCTTCATCGCGCACGCCGCCCAACGAGATGCGCACGAATTCCCGCCCCATGGCGCGCGCCACCGAGCGCCCTAACGAGGTTTTGCCC
>JALVOR010000377.1 GCA_027026295.1 Anaerolineales bacterium
CATGTAGAGTACTGGCTGCCCGGCAAGCCCCTCCGCCAACCCACGCAGCGCCCACAACACAGTTGTTGGATTACCTCCACAACCACCCACCCGGCACCTTTTATCTGGTTGCCGCACCCAGCGCCCAGGTCGGCGCGCCGTTGGTGCTGGCAACCGGGCAGCCAGTACTCTACATGGGCGGCTTCGCCGGGCACGACCGCGTAGTCAACCCAGACGACCTCGCCGCCATGGCAACAGACGGCAAACTGCGCTACGTGCTGTACTACGCGCGCGATGCCCGCCGCGACATCCAACAATGGCTACAAATTACCTGCCAGCCCGTGCAGGGGATAAAAATTCAAGGGCGCGGTCAGCCAATGCAACTTTACGATTGTCACCCGTGAAAGCCATAATCCCAAAGTCGGGCTTACAAAGTTGGTTATATGTTATAAATGGAGAAACATCATCCCTCATCCAGAAAGGAGCCTCCATCATGCGAAAAATACTTTTCAGTTTACTGGCGCTGATCTGGCTGTTGGCTGCTTGCGCCCCCCAAAAACCGCCGCGCCGTCCCGCGCCACCACCCAACAGGGCAACGCCGCGCGCCGCGTCACCCACAGCAACATCACCGTCTGCCGTCGCGGCAACACCCACGGCTGCCACTGCAGCCGATGATTGCGGCGCAACCGAACAAAACAGCACCGACGAAAACCCGCTGGCTTCCCACGAGGTATATTTCACCACCACCCCCGACGGCATGACCTTCCCCGACCCCGCGGGGCAACGGATTTTGAAAGCGGCCTCCGTGCCCGACCTCACCATTGGCCCCGACGGCCACCTGTGGGTTTATTTCGTCAACGGACAGCCCGGCAAACACGGCATTTACGCCGCCCGCCAGACCAACGACGGCAACTGGGAAGTGCTCGGCTGCATCAAACTGGACGGCAAATTTAACGGCAACGCCGTTGACCCCAACGTGCTCCGCCTGCCCGACGGGCGCATTCGGCTGGTTTATTTCCAGGGAAACTTCGTTTCCCAAACGCTGGAACCCGGCGAACCCAACCCGATTTTCAGCGCAGTTTCGGAAGACGGGCTGAACTTCACTGTGGAAGGCAAACTGATTGCCATCGACGGCGCAACCGACCCCACGCTGGTGCAACTACCCGATGGCAGTTGGCTGCTTGCCGTTACCGCCCACGGCCAGGCAGTGCTCGCCCGCAGCGACGACGGCACGCATTTCACCGAAACCGGGCAGGTCATTCCCGAAACCGGCATCCCTGCACTGGCATTACTGCCCAACGGGCAGGTCGGGCTGTATCTTTCGCGACTCTATCTTTCTGACGACAACGGCCAGACCTGGCACGTGGCGGAAAACGTCCGCGTGCCAGGCAACGGCAACGATCCTTCGCTGGTAGCCTTGCCCTCCGGCGGTTACGCTTTCGCTTTCAAACAGATAAACCAAAGTGAGACCGAAAAGCCGCCATCCGGCAACGCCGAAGGCGAAAAGCCGCAGTTCAATCCCTTCGAGCACCTCACCGCTGAGCAGCAGGCTTGCCTGAAAGAAGCATGGGGCGAAACCGCCTTCCAAGAAATCACCACGTTCCAACGCCCGCCCTCGGAAGACGAAGTCCCTGCAATGGATGCGTGCGGCATCAAGCCGCCTTCCCCCGGTGAAGGGCAGCCCGGCAACCCGGGTGGCGGCGAGGGCAACATGCCGGGCGGCAACGGTCCCGGCGGGCCGGGCGGCGGCATGGTACAAGGCAACCCCCAGCCGGTGACGCTCAACCTGCAAATCAGCGGGCGCTACCTGATGGCTTTCCACGCCTGCGACACCAGCACATCTGACTGCGACACGCCCAGCAACCATCAGGTCTATCTGGCGCAAAGCGACGACGGCGAGCACTGGCAAATCGTCCCCGGCTGGCAGCCTTTCCAGGGGTCGGTGCCAGATGTCATCCGCCGCGGCAACACGCTTTACTTCTTCTCGCCCGGCACCGTGACGCGCTACCATCTCGACACCGGCGTGCTGGATGCCACCGAAAAGGCGGAAATCGAGGGCGTGCCCAACGGTTTCGTCGATCCTTCGCTGCTGTTGGACGACCAGGGGCGGCTGGTGCTGTTCTTCGTTTACGGAATCCGGGGCGGCGACCCGGCTACCTGCGGCGACAACGACACCAACGGCTGCCGCCATCAAATCGGCTCGGCAACCGAGGTGCCGGGCAGCGACGGCACGCGCTTTACACTGGACGAAGGCGCCCGCGCCGAAGTAGCACTGACTTCCACAGGGGGTTTTCGCACAGCATCCGACCCGGATGTGTTCTTCGACGGCAAGCAATACGTGCTCTACATCTCGCATGGCCTCTCCTTCAGCGTATGGACTTCGCCGACCATGCAAGGCAGTTACATCCGCATAGACACCCTGCCCAACGGCCTGCTCAGCAACGGCAAAGGCGGCGTGCCAGCCAGTTATTACGATGCTGCCAGCGGCATGTACTGGTCATACGCCCACTACAGCCCCAATTTGCAAACGCCTGCCGTCATTCGGCTGGCGCGGCACACTGGCTTCGACCGGCAACTTACCCACAGCGACTTCATCACCGTCATCAGCGGCGAAAGCATCGGCCTGGGCAGCACATGGCTGGTCGCCAGCCCCTCATTCGAGGCCATGCAACCATGAAACGATCCAACGTCTTTTCTCGCGGCGCAACCATCTTTGCTTACACCATGTTACTGGCAGGGCTTGGTTTCAGTGCCTTCACCTTCTACCTCAGTTGGCAGTTTTACACCCAAATCAAGGGCGCCATGGCATTGGGCATATTCAACATGGGCGGCAACAACGCCGCCGACAACCTGCATTCCATGCAAATGATGTTCATGGAAACCCTGCTGGTGGGAACAGCCATATTGGTTCTGACGTTCCTGTTCCACTTCGGCTACCTCTATTTGCAGGCGTGGTCGGCAAACGCCCGCAAGGCCAATCTCGCAGAAAACGACCAAGCCGACACAGACAAATGACTACTGCCCTTCCGGAAACGCAACTGTTCAGCCGCAAGGAAACAGCCCGCGGATGACACAGATGGTTACGGACGCTCGCGGATTTTTGAACGCCAAACGCCAAGGAAGTTAACGCAAAGGTACGAAGAGCGCAAAGAACGCAAAACCAACACAACGTTTCCCGCATCCCGCTGCCTGTGTTTTCGGTGCTTCTTCTGTGTCTTCTGTGTTTTTTCTCGCGAAATCTGCGTAATATCTGTGGTTTCTCCTCGCCAAGGCTGAACAGATACCCGGAAACAGCAAAATCCCCCGCACTCAGCGGGGGATTTTGCTTGCAGCCGCCCTTGCACGAAAGCCCTTCCGGCAACGGAGCAACACGCAGCACGGCCCTCAAGGGTGCATGTGCAGAAATGGTTGCTCCACTATGGCGTGAGGGCAAAGAAAGCGCAAAACCGCAGAAAACACAGAAACAAAGCAGTTTGTGGAGCGCGACTTCGTCAATTCGTAGCATCCGCAGCAACACTTTGCGTGCTTTACCCCCTCGGCGGCCCAAAAATCCGTGTGCATCCGCGACCGTCCTTGTCATCCGTGGTCTGTTTCCCCAAAGCGGAACAGTTACGCTTCTATAACATTTGCCTACACCCGCCCTCAATCCGAAAACATTCGTCTGGCCTTCGCATGGTATAATGGGCGCGCTTGTTTTCTGGCACAAAATTCACCAACGGAGTCGCAATTTTGTTCAACCCCATCAGTTGGCTGCTGAGTTTCTTCGCGCTGGATATCGGCATCGACCTGGGCACAGCCAATACCCTGGTCTACATCCGTGGCAAGGGCATCGTGGTTAACGAGCCCTCATGGGTCGCCATCGACAAACGCACCCGCCAACCGTTAGCCGTAGGCAGTACTGCCAAACGCATGGCCGGGCGTGCGCCCGCCAACGTCCTCGTCATCCGCCCGCTACGCGACGGTGTGATTTCCGAATTCGACATCACCGAAGCCATGTTAGAACACCTCATCGGCAAGGCTCACGAGCAGAGCATCGTGCCTGCCCCTTACCCTCACGTGGTCATCGGCGTGCCCGCGGGCGTTACCGAAGTGGAAATGCGCGCCGTTTACGATGCCGCCATGGCCGCCGGGGCGCGGGAAGCCCATCTCATCGAAGAACCCATCGCGGCAGCATTAGGGGCGGGGTTGCCCATCAGCGATATTCAAGGCCACATGATCGTGGATATCGGCGGCGGCACCACCGAGGTTGCCGTGCTTTCCATGGGGCACACCGTGGTGGCACGCTCCCTGCGCGTGGCTGGCGACGAAATGGATGAGGCTATCGTCCAATACATCCGCAACAAATACAACCTGCTCATCGGCGAGCGCATGGCAGAAGAAATCAAAATGACCATCGGCTCGGCACACCCCCTCAAAGAAGAAAAAACCACTGTAGTGCGCGGACGCAACCTGGTAACCGGCTTACCTGAAGCCGTCGAACTCTCTTCCATTGAGATCCGGGAAGCCATTTCCGGGCCGGTGCAGACCATTCTGGATACCATCCGCGATACCATCGATGAAGCCCCCGCGGAAATCATCGCCGACCTGATGGAAAACGGCGTCACCCTGGCTGGCGGCGGTGCACAGTTGCAGGGGCTGGACGCCCGCATCACCGACGAACTCAACCTGCGCGCCTGGGTCGCCGAAGACCCGCAAAGTTGCGTTGCCCGCGGCGCGGGGCTGGTGCTGGAAGATTTCGATGCCAACCGCCAGTTCCTGGTGGATATGAACACCCTGGCCTGATCGCGGCTCCTTTACCTCGATAACGATGAATTTCTCCCCTCGGACGTTACGGGCATTGGTGATTGCGTTGGTGGTCATCGGGTTGCTGGCACTTTCTTTGGGGGGATACCTGACACCACTGACCCGCCTGAGCACCCAGCCCATTTTGGCCGTGCAAGCCTGGTTTGCCCGCGCCTATCAGGGCATCCTCACCTACCTCAACGCGCCCAAGGATGTCAACACCCTGCGCGCCGAAAACCGACAACTCAAAGCCGAAGTCAGCCGCCTGCAAACCGAAATCGTCACCTTGCAGCAGCAACTCACCGAAGCCGAACTGCTCTCGGCGCTGCTCGATTTTGCCCGCGCCCACCCCCAAAACGAATACAAAGCGGCGCAGGTCATCGGGCGCGACCCCAACCCCTTCGTGCACTACATTATCATCAATCGCGGTTCCGACGACGGATTGCGCGTGGGCATGCCCGTGGTAAGCGCCGAAGGGCTGGTAGGGGTAATCAACGCCGTGATTCCCAACGCGGCGCGCGTGCAACTCATCACCGACCCTGCTTCGGCGGTGGACGTGGTGGTGCAGCCTTCCCACACCAACGCCGTGCTGACAGGCAGCCTCACTGGCGAACTGGCGTTGGATATGGTGCCCCTTGACGCGCAAATTCACCCCGGCAACCTGGTGCTCACCTCTGGCCTCGGCGGGCGCTACCCGGCGAACATCCTCGTGGGGCAAATCATCAACGTGCACAAGCTCTCCTATGCCCTCTTTCAGGAAGCCGCCGTACAGCCGGTCGTAGACTTCCACCGCCTGCAAATTGTGCTGGTCATCGTCAACTTCCGCCCGGTAGACATCACCCCCCTGCTCAAGCCCAACGAGACAGCACCATGATGGCGTCCCTTTCCGGGCTGGTGGTACTCGCCATCGTTGCTGCCCTGCAAAGCGCCATCGTAGCCCAAATTCACCTGCTGCAAGGCACAGCAGACCTGATGCTCCTCACCCTCGCCGCGTGGTATCTGCATGAAAATGCCCCTGCCTCATGGGTGTGGGCAGTGCTGGCGGCGCTCATGGTGGGGACGCTTTCCGCCCTGCCGTGGTGGCTTTACCTCTTGGGCTATGGTGCTGTAGCGGTGTTAGCCATGCTACTGCGGCGGCGGTTGTGGCGCGGCGCTTTTCTCGCCTATTTCACCGTGGTGCTCGTCGGCGCGCTGCTCACACATCTGCTGACCTTCGCCTACCTGCGCTTCATACATAATGTTCCACTCGGCTTCGGGGAAGCCTTCAACCTGGTCGTCCTGCCCAGCCTGCTGCTCAACCTGCTCTTTGCCCTCCCCATCCACAGTTTGGTGGACGAATGGGCAAACCTGACCGCCCCCGCCGAAGAAGAAACCGTGCCATGAACGGCAATTCCCTTTCCTCCCAACCTCCGCTGGAACGCTGGCGCGTGCGTATCACCCTCGCGGTGATTGCCCTCACCCTGCTGATATTCATCGCGCGCCTGTTCAGCCTGCAGATCCTCCACTATCAAGACTGGCTTGCCCGCGCCAACGAGAACCGCGTCGAGGAACTCAACATCCCTGCACCGCGCGGCGCCATTTACGACCGCAACGGCATTGTGCTGGCACGCAATGTGGCTTCTTACAACCTGGTCATCACCCCCGCTTACCTGCCTGACGACCCTGGCAAGGTGGACGAAATCTACCGGCAACTCTCGAAACTCACCGGCGTGCCCGTGAGTTACAGCACGGTGGACAAGGAACACCCCTACGTGCCCTGCCGCTCCGAGCAGGGCATCCGCCAAATCGTGAATTTCGGCGAAACTTTCGCCCCCTACCGCCCGGTGAAAATCAAGTGCGACATTCCGGAAACCGTGGCGCTCATCATTCGCGAACGTGCCAGCGCGTGGCCCGGCGTGAGCATTGAGGTGGAGCCCATCCGCGACTACCCCACCGGCTACCTCACCGCCGACGTCGTCGGCTTCCTGGGCCCGGTGCCCGAAGCCTTAGTGGACTATTACAAAGAAAAAGGGCTGGTGCCCAACCGCGACAAGGTAGGCTACGCGGGCGTGGAACTCTCGCATCAGGACGAACTGGCAGGCACCAACGGGCGTCGCGTGGTCGAAGTGGATGTGGCAGGCAATATCAAACACGACCTGGAATCGCCCCAACCACCCCAACCAGGCGCCAACCTGGTGCTTACCATCGATACGCGCCTGCAGGAAGCCGCCTATCAGATCCTCGTTAACCAGATTGAATACATCAACCAGCGTTACCCCATGGCCGACGGCAGCCCCCGCACCCACAACGGCGTGGTGATTGCCATGAACCCCCAAACCGGGGAAATCCTCGCCATGGTTTCGTACCCCACTTACGAAAACAACCGCATGGCGCGGTTCATTCCTGCTTACTACTTCCAGCAACTGGCAGCCGACCCCGAAAAGCCACTCCTCAACCATGCCATTTCTGCCGAGCACCCGCCCGGTTCCACCTTCAAACTGGCCACCGGCACCGGCGCGCCCAACGACCACGTCGTCACCCTCGACCAGATTATCGACGCCCCCGGCATCATCACGCTGACCGAGAAATACTTTGCCAACGATCCCGGCAAGGGCAAGAAATTCTACGACCACAACTGGGAACAGGGCGGCTTCGGGAAAATTGACTTCCTGCACTGCATCGCCTTTTCCAGTAACGTTTGCTTTTACAAACTCGGCGGCGGCTACCATGACGAAATCAACCCCGGCCTGGGCATCTGTCGCCTGGGCACCTACGCCAGAGCCCTGAGTTACGGTGCGGAAACCGGCATCGACCTTCCCGGTGAAGCCGACGGGCTGATTCCCGACCCCACCTGGAAGCGCATCTATCGCGGCGAAAACTGGTCAACCGGCGACACCTACCTCGCCAGCGTGGGGCAGGGCTACGTGCTCGCCACCCCGCTGCAGGTGCTGATGTCCGCCGCCACCATTGCCAACAACGGTGTGCAGATGCAGCCCACCATCCTCCGGGAAATCGTCGATGCCGAAGGCAAAGTCGTGCAGCCTTTCCAGCCCCAGGTGCGCTGGGATATTACCCAAGACCCTCGCATCCAGGTCTTCCGCAACCCTGGCGGCATTGGCGGCTGCAAGCCCACCGGCGAAACCAAAACCGTGGATCCGTGGGTCGTCCAGCAAATCCAGCGCGGGATGCGCATGGCCGTCACGACAACGCCCCACGGCACCCTTTATCACGTTTTCGAAGGCTTCCCCATCCCGGCAGCGGGCAAAACCGGCACGGCGGAATACTGCGACAACAAAGCCCAGCAGCGCAACCTCTGCCGCCGCGGCGACTGGCCTACCCACGGCTGGACAGTGGCCTATGCCCCCTACAACGACCCCGAAATCATTGTCATCGCCTTCATCTGCAACGGCGGCGAAGGCGCCGTCAGCGCGGGCCCCGTGGTGCGCCGCGTGATGGATGCCTACTTCGCCATCAAAGCCGCCGATGCAGCCCGGCAGTAAAGCGAAACATCCGCAACTCGCAATTCGTC
>JALVOR010000378.1 GCA_027026295.1 Anaerolineales bacterium
TACGTCTATTCTATATCAAGTGCACGCCAAACAGGGGCAGGAAGGCAACTGCCCCGCGGTTTTGCGGGGCAGTTTGGGTGAAATTCATGCGTTTTGGGTATCCTGTTGGTCGTTTTCCGGGGGGGCGTTGAGGTCTTCCCACAGGTGTTGCAGCACCTCGGCGTTGCCTTCATGGGAAAGCAGCGTGAGGGTGTCGCCTGCCTGCAAGACGGTATCGCCGTGGGGCAGCACGGTTTGACCGCCGCGGTCAATGTGGATGAGCAGCACGTCTTCGGGGAGGTGGAGTTCTGCCAGGGTTTTTCCTGCCAGCGGCGAGGCGTCGTGGATGACAAAGCGGGCAACAGCAGTGCCGGGCGGCGCGCCGGGCAGGTCGCCTACGGCAAAGCCGCGCCGCACCAGACCGAGTTCGTAGGCGTGCACGATGTCATTGCGGCGGATGACGCCGAGGAGTTTGCGCGGGTCGTGGCGGTCTACCACCGGCAGGCGGGAAAGGTCGCGCGGCGCCATACGGTGGGCAACGTCGCGCAGGGTCTCGTCGGGGTAGGCCACGACCAACGAGCGCACGGCAATATCCCTTACTTTGAGGGCGGGGTCAACATTGGTGGCATCGCCCACGGCGCGGCGGTAGTCGGTGAGGGAAACAATGCCCCACAGCCGTCCGTTGGCATCAATCACTGGGAAAGCGTGGCTGTTGGTCTGCAGGAAAAGCCCGCCCAGGCTGGCAGCAGGCAGGTCGGCGGAAACCGTCACAGGATTGGGATCCATGACCTCGGTCACTTTGACAGAAGCCAGCACGTCCATGTCGCGCCCGCGGAACAGACGGATGCCGCGGCGCACCAATTTGAGGGTATAGATGGATTCGGGTTCCAAATGCTCGGCAATCACCACGGCGACCACTACAGCCCCCATGAGGGGTAACAGGATGCGGTAGTCGTCGGTGAGTTCGAACACGATCATGATGGCCGTCAGCGGCGCATGAGCGGCTGCGGCAAAGACCGTGGCCATACCCACCGTGGCGTAAGAGCCTGCGCCTGCGGTAATGTTGGGCAGCAGTTGGCGGGCAACCCACCCAAAAGAGCCGCCTGTCATCGCGCCCATGAACAGCGCTGGGGCAAACACACCGCCAGAGTTGCCCGCGCCGAGGGTGAGCGAGGTGGCGATGAGTTTGAGCAGGATGAGGATGATCATCAACGTGAGTGAAAGGTTGCCCAGCAGCGCATCTTCAATCACAGGGAAGCCTGAACCGAAGACATGCGGCAGGTTCTGGTGCAACGGCACGCCGAGCCGCAATTCGTCTTCCGGCACAAAGCCAAGCCCCAGCACCTGCGGGTAAAGGTAGCCCATAATCCCTAACAAGAGCGCGCCCGCGGCGGGTTTGAGCCATTTGGGAAAGCGCCAGTTGTCGAACAGGTCTTCGGTGAAATAGAGGGTGCGGATGAACGCCACACCAATAAATGCGCCGACCAAACCAAGGATGAGGTAAATGAGGATTTCCCACGGGTTGCGGGCGGTGTAAAAAGGAATGCCGAAAGCCGGGCGATCGCCCAGAATGTGGCGTGCAATGGTGCTGGCCATCACGGCAGAAAGCACCACGCTGCTCAGGTCGCGGATGGCGAGTTCCCCCAAAATGACTTCGACGGCAAAAAGTACCCCGGCAATGGGAGCGTTGAAGGTAGCGGCAATGCCCGCTGCTGCCCCCGCAGCCACCAGGTTGCGGGTGTGGCTTTCCGAGAACTTGAGCCACTGTGCCAGCGTAGAGCCAAAAGCCGCCCCCACCTGCACAATGGGGCCTTCACGCCCTGCTGACCCGCCCGAGCCGATGCACGCTGCCGAGGCAGCCACTTTCGCTACCACCACGCGCGGACGGATGCGCGCACCCCGCAAGGCAATGGCTTCCATGACCTCAGGCACGCCATGCCCTTTGGCTTCAGGCGAGAAAAAGGCGATAATGGGACCCGCAATCAGGCTGCCAATGACCGGCGCCAGAATGTACCAGCCGCGCCCTAACGCAGGCCAGATGTGGGGCATGTCTTCGTAGAGCACGCGCTCGACCCATGAAATCAGTTCAATAAAAAATACCGCACCCAACGCTGTGCCGGCACCGATGATGGCTGCAAGGACAAGCCAGGCAATCATGCCTGAAGCGTGGAGGCGGTCCAGAAAGCGTTCCCAAAGGACGCTGGACGGGGATGTTGCTTCCAAAATCTGCTCCTTTTGCAGGGGAATTTTTCGTGCCGCATCGGCTATTATACAACCAAAATGGGGAAAGTTTTTGCGTTTGAGGGGCGAGGGCGAAATCGCGCTTCTGTGATATTGGGGCGAAGATGAAATGCCAAAAGCCCTGCCGAAGCAGGGCGAAATGGGGAAGTGGTGTGCTTTTTTGGAAAATGGGGCAGGCTTTCAGGCGGATGCTTTATGGCAAAGAGGCTTTACCCAACCCAGCCACGTGCGCCGCGCAGGAAAACTTCGCCGGGCATGGGTTTCTTGCCCGCGGGTTGCACCTCGTCGAGCACGAGCACGCCTTCGCCGGTGCCAATGGCGGGTTTTCCTGCGACGATCAGGTGCTCGCCTGTGCCGGGGGAAGGCTGCGCCGCGGCATGGGCGCGATGAATTTTCAGCAGTTTGCCCTGCCATTCGGTGAACGTGCCGGGCCACGGGTTGAACGCCCGCACCCGGCGCGCCAGCGCGGCTGCCGGTTCGGTAAAGTTCAGCCGTCCGTCCTCTTTCTTCAGCAGCGGGGCATAGGTCACGCCTTCTTCGGGCTGGGGTTGGGGCTGGGTGGCGCCTGTGAGATAGCCGGGGATGGTTTCCAGCAACAGGAGCGCGCCCAGTGCCGAAAGTTTGGGGCTGAGGGTGCCTGCGGTGTCGTCGGGGGCAATGGGCAGGGCTTCCTGGGCGAGGATGGGGCCGGTATCCATGCCTTCGTCCATCAGCATGATGGTGATGCCGGTTTCGGCATCGCCGTGGAGGATGGCGTGCTGGATGGGGGAAGCGCCGCGCCAGCGGGGCAACAGTGAGGCGTGAACGTTGATGCAGCCGTAAAGAGGCAATTGCAGCACATTGGGGCGCAAAATTTGCCCATAAGCGGCGACCACGATGAGGTCGGGTTGCCAGGCTCGCAATTGTTCGAAGGCTTCCGGGGCGCGCAGGCGGCGCGGCTGCATGACCGGAATGCCGAGTTCCAGCGCTAAGCGTTTGACCGGCGGCGGGGTAGGTTTGCGTCCGCGCCCTGCCGGTCGGTCGGGCTGGGTGACCACGCCCACGACGGGGTAGTCCCTGGCCAGCGCCAGCAAGGTGGGCACGGCAAACTCGGGCGAACCCATGAAGACGACGCGGGGTTGTGTGCTCATGGAGGTAATTTTATCACGCGAGGAGGCGAGGGGAGAAAAACACAGAGGGTACAGAAGTTCCACAGAGGGCACAGCATTGTTTTTTTCTGGTAACCGTTCAGCCGTAGGGAATAGACCACGGGCAGCCACGGATGACGCGGATTTTTGTTACCGCTAAGGTGCAAAGCAAAGCGCGCAAAGTGGTTTTCTGTGTTTTCGGTGGCGCTTCTGTGCTTTCTGTGGTTTCCCTTTGCCAGGGCTGAACAGTGACGAAATTGCCCAGAAGGCCAGGAGGCACAGAAATGGTTTTTTCTGTGCCTCCTGGCCTTATTTGTGTTCTCTGTGGCTGCCGGCGATTGTCAGCCCGCGTCTCAGGCCACGATGTTCACCAGTTTGCCGGGGACGTAAATCACCTTGCGCGGGGCTTTGCCTTTCAGGTGGCGCTGCACGGCTTCGCTGGCCAACGCCATGGCCTTGGCTTCTTCGGCCGCGATGCCCACCGGCACCTGCAGGCGGTCGCGCACTTTGCCGTTCACCTGCACGACCAGGGTAATGGTGTCTTCTTTGACGGCCTCTTCGTCCACCTCGGGCCAGGGCTGGTCGTGGATGGAATAGGGCTGCCCCAGCACCTCCACCCACAGTTCCTCAGCGATGAAGGGTGTGATGGGTGCCATCATCCGCAGGTAGATGCTCAGGGCTTCCTGCCAGGCTGCGGTGCCCGCGGTTTGGGCGCGCAGGCGCTGCATTTCGTTGAGTAGTTCCATCAGCGCGGCCACGATGGTGTTGAACTCGAAGTTCTCGAAATCGCGGGTCACGCTCTTCAGGGTCTGGTGCAGTTTGCGCCGCAGGGCGCGCACGGCTTCCGCGTTGGCCTCGGCGGGGGGATTGGCGGGCGCGGTGTCGCTGACCAGGTTCCACACCCGGCGCAGCCAGCGCACCACCCCGCCGATGCCCTTGCTGTTCCACGGGCCGCCCAGATCCCAGCGGGCGAAGAACATCAAGTAAGCCCGCACCGTGTCCGCGCCGTACTGCTCCACCAGGTCGTCAGGGTCGACCACGTTGAACTTGGATTTGGACATTTTCTCCACGCCCAGGTGGAAGACCAGATCCAGGTGCCGGGGCGCTTCTTTGTCGGGAATGACCACTTTGGTTCGCTCGCCGACCTGCACCACCGCCAGCACAGCGTGCTTTTCGGGGTCGCTTTCCTGCGGGTCGTAGGGGTTGACCCGTACCTTGAGGCCCACTTCGTCCACCGCGTACACCTCGCCCCGGATTTCGTGCTCGCCTTTGCCGAAGGCCGGCCACTGGTCGCGGGGGGTGTCGTAGGGCAGGGCGCGGATTTCTTCCGCGTGGAAGGTGGTGTTTTCCCACCGCCCCCGGATGACCACGAAATGCCCGTCGCGCGGCTCGCCCAGCACCATGCCCTGGTTGCGGAGTTGGAGCATGGGCTCGTCGCCGTGCACGATGCCGAGGTCGCGCAGCGCCTTGTGGAAGAAGCGCACGTAGAGCAGGTGCATGGTGGCGTGTTCCGCGCCGCCGGTGTAGGTATCCACGGGGAACCAGTAGTCGTATTCGGCCTTTTCGAAGGGCGCGTCGTCGTGGCCGTGCAGGCTGAGGTAGCCCAGGTGATACCACGAGGAATCCATGAACGTGTCCATGGTGTCGGTTTCCCGCTCCGCGGGGCCGCCGCACACCGGGCAGGTGGTGTGCTTCCACGTGGGGTGGAATTTGAGGGGGCTTTCGCCCGTGGGGCGCCATTCCACCTCCGCGGGCAGTTCCACCGGCAGTTGGTCTTCGGGCACCGGCTTCCAGCCGCACTTTTCGCAATAAACCATGGGAATGGGCGTGCCCCAGTAACGCTGGCGGGAAATCAGCCAGTCGCGCAGGCGGTAGTTGGCCGCCCGCTCGCCGATACCCTTCTCTTCCAGCCATTCGATGACCCGCATGATGCCGGGGTCGTCCCAGCCCTTGCCCTTGACGATGCGCGTGCCGTTCAGGGGGCCGCTATTGGCCATGACGCCGGGGCCGGGGTAGGCTTCTTCCATGGTGGCCGCGTCTAAAGGGGTGGGGTTGCCCTTTTCGTCCAAGGGGAAGATGACGGGCCGGATTTCCAGGCCGTATTTTTTGGCAAACTCGAAGTCGCGCTGGTCGTGGGCGGGCACGGCCATGATCGCGCCGCTGCCGTAGGACATGAGGACGTAGTCGGCAATCCAGATGGGCACTTTCTCGCCGTTGACCGGGTTGATGGCATACGCGCCGGTGAAGACGCCGGTTTTCTCGCGCTCCGCGGCCTGGCGTTCCATGTCGGAAAAGCGCGCGGCCTGAAAGCGGTACTTGTCCACCGCGGCGCGGTGTTCCGGCGGGGTGATTTCGTCGATCACCGGGTGTTCGGGCGCGAGCACCATGAAGGTGACGCCCCAGAGGGTGTCGGGGCGGGTGGTGAAGATTTCCAGCGGGTGCCCCTGCTCGGTCTTGAAGACCACCGTGGCGCCCTCGGAGCGGTCGCCAATCCAGTTGCGCTGGGCGGTCTTGATGCGCTCCGGCCAGTCCAGGCCGTCGAAGCGCTTGAGTTCCTCGGCGTAATCGGTGATGCGGAAGAACCACTGGGCGAGGTTTTTCTTGACCACGGGGGTGCCGCAGCGTTCGCAGACGCGTTCTTCGCCGATGACCTGCTCGCGGGCCAGGGTGGTGTTGCACGTCGGGCACCAGTCCACGGGCGATTTTTTGCGGTAGGCCAGGCCGTGCTTGTAGAACTGGATAAAGAACCACTGGTTCCAGCGGTAGTATTCGGGGTCGCAGGTGACCACTTCCCGCCGCCAGTCGAACATGGCGCCCATGCGGCGGAGTTGCTTGCGCATGTTGTCAATGTTGGCGTAAGTCCACTCACGGGGGTGGATGTTGCGCTTGATAGCCGCGTTTTCGGCAGGCAAGCCGAAGGCGTCGAAGCCCATAGGGAAGAGGACATTGTAGCCCTTCATGCGCATGTAGCGGGCGCGGGCGTCCGAGGGGGTCATCGCGTACCAGTGGCCGATGTGCAGGTTGCCCGATGGGTAGGGGAGCATGGTGAGGGCGTAGTGTTTGGGGCGGCTGGGGTCGATGTTTGCCTCGTAGAGTTTGTCGGCAGCCCATTTTTTCAGCCACTTGGGTTCGATTTCAGAAGGGTTGTAGGGTTTGGTCATGGCGGCCTCCGGGGTGGTGACTGGGTTACTTGGTGACCTGGTTGCTTAGTTGGGGTGTTACAGCCGAATCACCGCGCCGCAGTATTCGCAGCGCAGTTCCTGCATGCCTTTGACGATGGGCTGGGTGAGCAGCGCGCCGCACGAGGGGCAGT
This sequence comes from Anaerolineales bacterium, assembly GCA_027026295.1. Taxonomy (GTDB): domain Bacteria; phylum Chloroflexota; class Anaerolineae; order Anaerolineales; family DRMV01; genus DRMV01. Next base: position 6,661 of record JALVOR010000378.1, read on the forward strand.
GAGTGGGAATTTCGCGCGCGGGTGCGGCGGTTTCGGCAGCAGCAGTTTCGGCGCTTGTGCTGGAAGCCTGCACGGGCGCGGCTTCGGCGGCGAGGTCGCCGCGCTGCACCTGCTTGATGCGCGCTGCCCACGCTTCGTTGTCCGCACCGCCGAGCAGGCGCAGGGTGGCGCTGTCGATGCGTTTGCCCTCGGTAGGGGTGGTGAAGCGCAGTTTCAGCATCTCACGCTTGCTCAGGCCGAGGAAGCCCTTGCGCTCGTCGCTGGCTTCCTGAATTTCCACCGCGCCGATGGGAGCGGCGAATTGCATTTCCTGCACCAGTTTCTTTTTGGTGGCGATGAAAAGTACCTTTTTGGTGGCGACTTTTTCCTTTTGCTCCATGATGAGGCGGCTGTCGCTAAGGAAGAGCACGCCCTTGGGGCCTTCGTCGTCGCCGCGGGTAATCCATTGGGCTTTGGCGGCGTCTACCAGGGCTTCGTCGGGGTAAGGGGCGAAGGAAGCCGCTGCCCATGCCTCGGTTGCCCAAATCAGATGGTCGAGTTCGCGGTTCACGGCGTTCACGCGGCCAGAAAAGTCGTCGAACATGCCGGTTACGTCGCGGGCGGCCTTCTCGATGCGGTTTTCAGTGCGTTCCAGGGCATCGTCGGCGGCGTCGAAGTCTTCTGCGGTGGCGGCGCGACGCCCCTGGCTGAGCGCGCGGGCGATGTCGGCGTCCAGGCTGCTCAGCGAGGCGCGCGCCCGGCTAAGGGCGGCGTCGGCCTGGCTGCGGATGGCAGGCCAATCGTCGGCGATCTGTTGGGCGCGGGCTTCCACCGTTTGGCCGTAGCGGTAACCGCTGCCGCGCAGGGTGTGGCGTTTGTCGGCAAGGCCGCGCACTTTGGCCTCCATGTCGCCGATGGCTTCCATGGCATCGCCTAAGGAAGCCTTGGCCTGGAGTTTGGCGGCCTTGTCTTGCAGGGAGGACCAGCGGCGGGCACGGGTCTCAGCGTCCAGTTGCATTGCAAAATCTCCTTTCCGCCCGCAGGCGGCAGCAAGGGAAAGAAAAAAGCCTCCGTCCCGGACAGGGACGAAGGCATGGCCTCCGCGGTACCACCCTGATTGCCGCGCGGTGGGGCGCGGCCTCTCGGGGGCGCGGTAACGGGCGCACCCGCCGCCGGTTAGCCTGGCGGTTCGCCGACGGAGAAGCCCCTCCGCAACGGAGAGGCCGCAGGCGAGTTCGGCCTTGGGGCGCTCGGCAGGGGCGCCGCTGCCGGGCTTGCACCCTCCCCGGCTCGCTGTGCCGATGGCCTACTACTCCTGCTGAGATTGACGCCAAGGGCGCCAAGATAACGCTAAGGCGCCAAGAAGCGCAAAGAAAATTCTGTGTTTTCTGTAAGTTTCTGTGTCTTCTGTGTTTTTCTCAATCGGTGGATGAAAACCACAGAGATTGTGCTTCTGCTACGAACACAACACCCGGCGCAGGGACCGGGTGTTGGGAGGTGGACCCAGAGGGACTCGAACCCTCGACCTTCTCAATGCCATTGAGACGCGCTCCCAACTGCGCCAT
>JALVOR010000379.1 GCA_027026295.1 Anaerolineales bacterium
AGCCCACGCGGCGCAGTACGTCTTCCACCAACGGGGCTAATTCCTGCGTGTGGCGGCGCCCGCTCTTCTTTAGTGAGTTCGCCGCACACCACCGTGGGCTTGCGAATGCGCTGCGCCAGTTCCTCGGCGGTCAGAATTTCCGCCTCGCCCTCGGCACGCCACCCTTCGCCTTCCCGGGCATACCACCCCACCGCAAGGCGGCCTCGCCCCGCGGGCAGCACCGCCGCCAGTTTCGGGAAACCGGACACTTCAGACACCGCGGCAGCCACCACGTCCAGGGTGGACACGCCCACCAGCGGCAGCCCCTGCGCCATCGCCAGCCCCTTCGCAAACGCCAGCCCAATGCGCAGGCCGGTAAACGACCCTGGCCCCAAAGCCACGCCCACAGCCTGCAACGCCTCAGCCCCAAAGCCCACGCGGCGCAGTACGTCTTCCACCAACGGGGCTAATTCCTGCGTGTGGCGGCGCCCGCTCTGCCAGTAAACCTCAGCCAGCACCCGCGCCCCATCGTAAAGCGCCACGCCGATTTGGGTTGTGGAAGTATCGATGGACAACAGCATAGGTTATTTCCTCATCATTACCAGCATCAACGAGAAACTACGAATTACGCAGGCAGAAAACCACAGAAGGGCACTTTAGAACAAGGATGTGGTTGTAGGGCGAGATGCTGTCCCGCCCCCCCTTAGGCTGGGCGAGATTGGCATCCTGCCCTACTTGGCGACCTTGGCGTCATCTTGGCGACCTTGGCGCTCCAAAATTCGCGTCCCTCCGCAATGCTCCGCGTTCATCCGCGGGCTATTTTCCCGAGGATAAACAGGTTACACTTCGCTACACGCCGCGCAAAATGGCCGCCCGCAAACGGCGCACCAGCGCCCGCGGGCGCTCGCCCGTCGGGTGAAAGGTCAACGCCCGCTGGGATTCCGCCAGCCAGGTAAACCGCACCGCGAGGCGTTCTTCGGGCAGCGCTTCGGCGATCACATCCGCCCATTCCACCACCAGCAAGCCGTCTTCCCACATCGCGGCGATGTCCAGATCCCAGGCTTCCTGCGGCCCCGAAAGGCGGTAAGCGTCCACGTGATACATCTGCGCGCCATCGCCGCGGCGGTAAACGTTCACCAGCACAAACGTTGGGCTGACCACGCTTTCCGTGGAGCCCCAGCCCGCGGCCAACCCCTGCACGAACGTGGTTTTGCCCCCGCCCAGGTCGCCTTCCAGGGCAAGCACATCGCCTGCTTCCAGCCATGCCCCAAGGCGCATCCCCAGGCGGCGGGTTTGTTCCGCCGAGCGGCTGATGAATTCCAAAGCATCGTCACGCAACACGACCATGAGGCTGATTATACCAGCAGCAGCGCAAATTCCCGCCCGCGCGTGCTACAATGAAGGCACTTCTTTTTCACGGAGGTGTTCATGTTACGCGTGGGTTATATCGGTCTGGGCCTGATGGGCAAGTCCATGGCGCGCAACATCCTGAAAGCCGGTTTCCCCCTGGTGGTGCACAACCGCTCGCGGGCCGCTGTAGAGGAACTGGTGGCCGAAGGCGCAATAGCGGCGCATTCCCCCACAGAGGTGGCCGCGCAGGCCGACGTGGTCATCACCAACCTGCCCGATTCGCCCGATGTGGAAGCCGTGGCATTGGGGGAAAACGGCATCATCGCAGCCGCCCGCCCCGGCCTGATTTTCATCGATCATTCCACCATCAAGCCGGAAACCGCCCGCCACATCGCTGAAGTGCTGGGCGAAAAGGGCGTGCAATGCCTCGATGCGCCGGTAAGCGGCGGCGACATCGGCGCGCGGGAGGGCACCCTGACCATCATGGTGGGCGGGCCTGCCAAGGCGCTGGAAACCGCGCACCCGATTCTGGAAGCCGAAGGGCGCACCATCACCCACATTGGGGAAGCCGGTGCGGGGCAGGTTGCCAAGGTTGCCAATCAAATCATGGTTGCGGCGCAAATGGTTGCCATGGCCGAACTGCTGCTGCTTTCCCAGAAAACCGGCGTTGACCCGCGGCGGGTGGTGCAGGCCATTCGCGGCGGCGCCGCGCAGTGCTGGACGTTAGACACCAAGCCCCAGCGCCTCTTCGCCGGGGAACGCTCGCCCGGCTTCAAGTCTTACATGATGCTCAAAGACCTGGACATCGTGATGGACACCGCCCGCGCTTACGGCATGCCCCTGCCCGCCACCGCCACCCACACCCAACTTTACCGCGCCATGCTGGAACTCGGGCTCGGCGACCTGGATAATTCCGCCGTGCTCGCGGTGTACGAAGCCCTCACCAACACCCGGCTGGAGGAAGAAGCGCCGTAACCCTTCAGCATTGGGAAAACCGCAGATCGCGCAGACTATGCAGACAGAAAAACACCGAAAACACAGAAGTTTTCTTTGCGTTGAGGGTGTTTGCTGTAGGTCGGGATGGCGTCCCAACCTGCATGGCGCGCTGGCATCATCTTGGCGCCCCTCTCTGCGCCTCTGTTCCCATCCGTGGTTACCCGTGTTCACCCGCGGGCTATCTGCCCAAGAACAACAAAAAAAGACCTGTCATGTCTGCGAGACCTGACAGGTCTTTGTACGTCTCACGTCAATATTTTGGTCGCTTCCGCCAGGTTCAGTTTGCCCACCCGCCGGATGGCAGGCAGCGCGCCCAACAGCGCCGTGATGAGCACGCCCACCGCGGTGAGCACG
>JALVOR010000380.1 GCA_027026295.1 Anaerolineales bacterium
CCCCTCAACGGCGCGGTGTTCACCTTAGCCGACGACACCGTGGCGCTGCAGTGGGCTTCGGTGGGCGAATTGCGCGACAACGAAGCGTATCAGGTCACGGTGGAAGACCTGACCGCCGACCGGGGACGCAAGGTTGTGGCCTATGTGACCGATACCAAGTATGTGGTGCCTGCTTCCTTCCGTCCGCCCGAACCGCAACCGCACATTTTCCGCTGGTGGGTGGTTACCGTGCGGCAAGTGGGCACGGACGATGACGGCAACCCGGTGTGGCAGAACGCAGGCGACCGCAGCGAGTCGCGGGTATTCAGTTGGAGCGGCTCGGCGAATGCGGCTCCTACGCCCACGCCGACACCGACGTCCGGAGGGTGATGGTTTCCCTCTTTGCCAGGGAACCCAGAAGGAAACCACAGAAGGCACAGCCCCCTGACGCTCAGGGGGCTGTTTGGTTTCAGATGAGTTCCACGCGATGGCTTTCCACCCAGCCATCGTGCCAGTGTTTTTCGACCCAGCCCAGCACGTTTTGCAACACCCGGTGAGCATGGGCGGCGTCGTTGCTGATGACGGCGCAGCCTAACACGGCTTGCTGCCAGGCGTCCAGCGCGCCGATTTCTGCCACGGAAACGTTGAATTCCCGCTGCAGGCGGTGGCGCAATGGTTTGATGCGCCTTCGCTTTTCTTTGAGCGAGGCGCAGCCGGGGAGGTGCAGTTTCAGGATGAGAACGCCGACAGGCATGTGGTCTTCCCGAAGGGTGGCGTTGTGAACGGCTGGAGATAGTATAATGGAGGTGGAGGTGATCATGCAAACGCAAAGGCGCTGGTTCAATTGGTTTTTCGTGTTGGGGGCGCTGGTTATTCTGGCGTGGCTGGCGTACCGTGTGGCGGGTATTACCCAGCAGGTGCTTTCTCAGGTGGTGCAGCCGGTGCAGCAGGTGAGCACGCAGGTTGCCAATGCCATGCACCCTGTGGCGGGCCTGAGCACGCAGGTCGCCGAGGTGCTTCACCCCACGCCTACCGTCATTCCCGACCCGGTAACGATCATCCACAACGTCCGCAGCCTGGCGCGGCTGGAAACCGTGCAATACACCATCGAAAAGGTCGTTACCGCTGAGGAGGGGCAGAACAGCCTTGGTTTCCTCTTTGGCGACAAGTTGATTTTCGTGGCGCATGGCGTTGTCATTGCCGGGGTAGATCTGGCAAAACTGCAACCCCAGGATTTGTGGACGGAAGGCGGCGTGCTTTATGTGCGCCTGCCGCAGCCCGAAATTTTCGTGGCGACGCTGGATAACGAAAAATCCTATGTGTATGATCGCGACACCGGTTTGCTTACCCACGGCGATGTCAACCTGGAAACCGGCGCGCGACAGGTCGCCGAGCGGGAGATCCGCCAGGCGGCCATTGACGACGGCATCTTGGAAACCGCCCGTCAGAATGCCGAAGCATACCTCACGCGCTTGTTCCTCGGCCTGGGTTACCCCGATGTGGTTTTCGTGACCGCAACGGCAACCCCCGCACCCTAACTTTACCGGAGGCTTTCATGGCAGATCTCACCACCCGCTTGTTTGGTTGGACGCTGAAGAACCCCATCATGCCCGCGGCAGGCCCCCCTGTGCGCGACGCCCGCATGGCACAGGCCTGCATCGAAGGCGGCGTCGGCGCGCTGGTCACCAAAACGATTTCCACCCGTGCCGCCGACGTGCCCACGCCCAACATGTGGGACCTGAAAAGTTACTTCCTCAACACCGAACTGTGGTCGGAACTTTCGCCTGAGCACTGGCTGGAGGTGGAATTCCCCGAAATTCGCCGCCTGGCCGACGAAGCGGGCATTCCGGTCATCATCAGTCTGGGCTACACCGCCGAGGAAATCGCCCAACTTGCCCCCAAAATCAAGCCTTTTGCCGATGCAGTGGAACTCAGCACTCACTACATCGAAGACGACCCGCGCCCGATGCAGGACGCCATCCGCGCCGCCAAGGAAGCCTTGGACGTGCCGGTGCTGGTGAAAATGAGCCCCTTCCGCGAGCCGCAGCCTGCTGCCATTGCTGCGGTGGAAGCCGGCGTGGACGGCATCGTGGCGACCAATTCCTTTGGACCCACTTTTGGCATTGACATTGAGCGCGGCGGGCGTCCGCTGATGGGCGGCAAAGGTTACGGCTGGCTTTCCGGCCCCGCCCTCAAGCCGATTTCCCTGCGGATGGTGTATGACATTGCCCAGGTAGTGGATGTGCCTATCATCGGCGTGGGCGGCATCAGCAAAGGCACCGACGTGGTGGAATATCTGATGGCGGGGGCGAGCGCGGTGGGCATCTGCACCGCGGCGATTACCCGCGGCCCGGCGGTGTTTGGCAAAATCGCCAAACAGTTGGCAAAGTGGATGGACAAGAACGGCTATGCCACCATCCCCGATTTGCAGGGGCTGACCCTGCGGCAGCAAATTCCCGTCATGGAAGCACCGCCTGTGCTGATTCCCGAAAAGTGCACCGGTTGCAATTTCTGCGTCATCAGTTGTGTTTACGATGCACTGTATCTGGACGAGAACCGCAAAATTGCCATTGTGGAAGACAACTGCTTCAAGTGCGGCGTGTGCCTTTCCCGCTGCCCGGTGGATGCGCTGGAAAGCCCGTACTGAAGGGTTGTGCTTGGAACAAAACAACAGGGTGACCATTGCCGGTCACCC
>JALVOR010000381.1:0-1490 GCA_027026295.1 Anaerolineales bacterium
TCCACATCGTTGCCATCGGCCACGTGGAGCACCTGCCAGCCGTAGGCTTCAAAGCGCTTGCCGCGGTCTTCGGTGAAGGCGATGTCGGTGCTGCCGTCGATGGAAATGCGGTTGTCGTCGTAGAAGTAAATCAGCCGCCCGAGGCGCAGGTGCCCGGCGAGGGACGCGGCCTCCGAGGCAATGCCTTCCATCAGGTCGCCGTCGGTGACGATGGCGTAGATGTAATGGTCAAACACAGGGAAGCCGGGGCGGTTGAAGCGCGCGGCCATGTGCGCCTGCGCGATCGCCATGCCCACGCCGTTGGCAAAGCCCTGCCCCAGGGGGCCGGTGGTGGTTTCCACGCCGGGGGTGAGGCCAACCTCGGGATGGCCGGGGGTTTTGCTGCCCCACTGGCGGAAGCGCTTGAGTTCCTCAAGGGGGAGGTCGTAGCCGGTGAGGTGCAACAGGGCGTAGAGCAGCGCGGAGCCGTGCCCGCCCGAGAGGATGAAGCGGTCGCGGTTGGGCCAGTGGGGGTTCTTGGGGTTGTGGCGCAGGTGGCGCGTCCACAGGGTGAAAGCGATGGCCGCGTCGCCCAGGGGCAGGCCGGGGTGGCCGGAACGGGCGTTTTGGATCATATCTGCGGCCAAAAACCGCAGGGTTTTGATGGCCTTATCTTGCAGTTCGTCGGTCATGGGAAACCTCCGTGAGGTGGTATTGCGATGTTGGTGGAATTATTGTACCGCGGAAGGCTGTTCTTCACCGCGTGAGAAGCAGTCGCGGGTGCATGTAAATGTTTAGCGTTGCTGTTCAGTTTGGGAAAAACAGGTCACAAATAACACGGGCGGTCACGAATGCACACGGGTTTTTGAAAGCAAAGAGCGCAAAACATTGCTGCAGACGCTGCGAATTGACTAAGTAGCACTTCACATTGCTTTGTTTCTGTGTTTTCAGTGGCGTTTCGGTGTTTTCTGTGGTTTTGTGCTTTCTTAGCCCTCACACCATAGCGGGGCAACCATTTCTACACATTTTGCTTGCACCCAGCAGTCGCAGATTACACCCCAAACACAGAAGGCACAGATCACGCCCTACTCATCTGTGCCTTCTGCGTTTTTTAGCAATTATCAGCGTCAGAACTGGCAGGTTAGTTGCTCACTTCGGGAACCGACGCAGCACCACCGCCGCGGTAGGCAGGGGCAGGCTGTCGCCCATCGTCACCTCGGCCGGGGCTTTGGGGGCTTTCTTCAGCCGCTCGGCGCCTTGCAAAATAAACAGCGGCGTGCCCTCGGCGGTGTGCTTGCGCAGCACCACGGCCTGCCCGGTCAGGTAGCCCTCGCTGTCGATGGCGCAACTGGTCACCACGCCGACCACCTTGCCGCGCTTGTCGAGCACCGGGTCGCCCAGGTGCGCCATACGCACATGCTTCTCGGTGAAGCGGAAGCGCACGATTTCCTGCTGCCGCTGCGCCTTGCGGGCCAGGAAGGCTTCCCGACCGATGAACCACGGCTTGTAGG
>JALVOR010000381.1:1500-2666 GCA_027026295.1 Anaerolineales bacterium
CCCAAGTTGAGCGGCCCGCCCATCTCGTGGCCGTAGAGGGGCAGCCCGGCCTCGGTGCGCAGCGAATCGCGGGCACCTAAGCCGCACGGCTTGAGGCCGAAGGGCTCGCCCGCGGCCAGCAGCGCCTCAAAGAGTTCCGCCGCCCGGTCGGGGTGGACGAACAACTCGAAGCCCATCTTCTCGCCGGTGTAGCCCGTGCGCGAGATGATGAGGTCGAAGCCGCCCACGGTAGCGCGAATCACATGGTTGCGCTTCATGCGGCGGATGCGGCGCTCGGTGGCGGCATCCACGCCTAAGGCAAAGAGCACATCCCGCGAGCGCGGCCCCTGCAGGGCCAGATCTACCCGCATGTCGGCCCTCTCTTTGGGGTCGCGCAGGTTGCGCAGCACCGCGCTCCGGCCAAAGGCCCGCGCCCACGGGCGGGCATTGTCCACCTTCACCTTGCCTTCCCTGACCGCGTTCAGCCAGGCCAAGTCCTTCTCGTCGTTGGCCGCGTTGACCACCACCAGGTACTTCCCGGCCTCGTAGCGGTACACATACAGGTCATCTATCACGTTGGCGTCCGGGTCGAGGAAGTGGGTGTAAGCCGCCTCGCCCACCTTGAGTTTGCCGATGTCGTTGGCGCACACGCTGTCCAGGAAAGCCGCCGCGTCGGGCCCCTCGACCTGATAGACGCCCATGTGGGTCACATCGAACAGCCCAGCGGCCTGGCGCACGGCCAGGTGCTCTTCCAGCACCGAGGAATACCACACCGGCATCTCCCACCCGGCGAAGGGCACCATCTTGGCCCCCAGACGCTTGTGCAGGTCAAAGAGCGGCGTGCGGCGCAGGGTTTCGGGTTCGGTTTCTTCCCAGTGGAAGGCGGGCAGCGCTTCGCCGGAACCTGTGGAGACATCCAGCCCCACGAAATACGGCTTGCTCTCCGCAGGCTCCACCTCTCCCTGGGGCAGCGGGTCTGGCTCCCCATCCAGGGCTTCCAGCACCCACACCGGGCCGGGCACCTTGCGCTTGAGGTCCGGATCGCCGAAGGCGATGTAGCCATCGGAGAGGTCGCGCAGGTAGGTCGTCACCCCGGGGGCGTCCGCCGCGGCCACGGTCAGGCGGAAGCGGCGGGGTTCCACGCAGCGCAGGGTGCCCTGCACCCAGCCCTTGGGGGTGTGCAAGCG
>JALVOR010000382.1 GCA_027026295.1 Anaerolineales bacterium
CAGGGTGGCTTCCAGAAAGGCCCCGGCGCTGTAATCGTGCACGCCGATGCGTTCCATGCCGGTGTCGATTTTGAGGTGGACGCGCGCTGTCACCCCCGCGGTTGCGGCGGCCTGGTCGATTTGTTCCAGTTTTTCGATGGAAGAGGCGGTCAGCGTCAGGTCGTATTTGAGGAAGATGGGAATCTGGCTGCCCCAGATGCCGCCCAGCACCAGAATGGGCGTGCGGATGCCGGCGCGACGCAGCAGCACGCCTTCCTCGAGCACGGCCACCCCCAGATAGTCTGCCCCCAGGGAAGCCATCAGCCGCCCGACGGGAACCAGCCCGTGCCCGTAGGCGTTGGCTTTGAGGATGGGCATGACCTTTGCTGGCGCCACGCGGGCGCGGATGGCGTTGAAGTTGGCAGCCAGCGCGTCGAGGTCGACGATGACCTGCGTGGGGCGCACCACACCTTCGGCGTCCTGCGCCATTACGGGGGGGAAGACCTGACCGTTGTTCATGGAGATATTGTACCGCGTGACACCGCTGGCAAGGTGGGGGCTCCAGCACATGGTTTCGCGGCTTCGCGAAGCACACCCCGAAACATCCGAAACCGGTCTATAATGGAAATGGAACGATTCGGTTTCCACCCGCTTTGTAATTGTTCAGCCTTGGCCAGGAGAAACCACAAAACCACAGAAACAAAGTAATTCGTGAAGCGTTACTTCGTCAATTCGTGGCGTCCTAAAAATCCGTGAGCGTCCGTGTCCATCCGTGTCACCCGTGGTCTATTTCTTTGCGGCTGAACAGTTACTCCGCTTTCCCCTTGCGCGAGGAGTTTGCCATGACCAAAGACAAAAAGCAGGATGGTTCTGTGCACACCGACGGCGGCGCTTACATCGGCGGCGGTGTCAACACTGGCGGCGGCGACTTCGTCGGGCGCGATAAAAACCTGACCGCGGGCGAGCGCGGCGTGGTCGTTGGGGGAAATGTCAGCGGCAGCACCATCGTGACCGGCGACGGCAACGTGGTGGGGCAGGTTGAACTGCATCAGCACTTCCAGCCGATTTATGAGCGCATTGCCGCCTCCCCCCTGCCGTTGGAAGACAAGGCCGATTTGGAAGCCGAGGTCAGGCAGGTTGAAGCCGAGGTTGCCAAAGGCGCCCAGGCCGACGAAAGCGCGTTGGCGCGCCACTTGCGCTTTATCGGGCGCATCGCTCCCGACATTCTGGACGTGGTGCTGGCCACACTGCAGGGGCCGGTCGCCGGCTTCAGCATGGTGGCGAAGAAGGTGGCGTCCAAGGTGCAGGAAAGCAAAGGGTGACGCGATGCCCCATGACGATACTTCTCCCCCGGATGATTTCCCGGGCCTGGGCGGCATGCCCGAACCCGCCCCGCCGCGCGGCGCGCCGTGGGAGCAGCGTGCCTTTGCGGGCGGCGGGATGCCGGCGGGCAGCCCAGACGAGGCGGCGGAAGGCCATTTTCCCGACCGCCTCTGTGCGCCGTTGGGACGCCGCGACCTGGAAACCGCCATCGCCGACCAGGCCGGGCTGGCGCACTATGCCGTGCCGGGGAATTACCAGCCCCCCAAGGGCAACGGCGCGCTGACCTTGGGTGACAATGCTGAAATCTGGCAGCGTTTTCGCGATGAGGACCTCTACGACACCCGCCGTCTGACATTGGAACAGATGCACCTTTTTCCCTGGTTCCCGCTTTCGCCGGGGCGTTACCACACCCCCGAAGCGGCATTCCACCGGCAGGAGGCGTTGGCAGAAATGTTCCGCACGCCCGACGGGAGGGCTTATTTCACGCCGGGCGGCAAGGCCAGCATGATTGAGGGCGGTGTGGGCGCGGTGCGGTTGCGCCCGCGGCGGCTCGTTAGCGATATGCTGTACTACTTTATGACTGCTTCTTCCACGGCGACCTGCCACGACGGTTTCCCGGTGCTTGTGCCGCGCCCGCTTTATGCTCAGGTGGCAGCGCGGCTGCACGCTGAAGGCGCTGTGCCGGTGCACTTGCATGGGGAAATGCGTTACCTGCCCGACGATTTGCCGGATTTCTTTGACCGGAAACGCACCCTGCCGCGGCTGGTGCTGTATGCCGACAAACTGGAAATCCTGCCTGCACCGCGGCGTGAGGTCACGCGCTTTCTCGTCACCGCGGCGGTGGCTTTCCTCGGCACGGTGAACGGCCAGCCCGGGCCTTATATGACCTACGCTTCTTTCGACCCTGCCCGGCGTGAAAGCCTTGCCTGTGCCGTGGCGTGGCTGCAGGATTTTTACGTCGGTGGGCAGTACGCGGGGCGCATTATCACCGATTTCGACGAGGTGCAGCCGCGCTTTCCCGACGCCGTTTTCGGCCTGGCTGATGTGATGGCCGGACGCTTGCAGGCCGACGCGGTGCGCGGTTTCCTGGCTTCCCAGGGGTTGATGCCGGAGCGGACGCGCCCCTACTTTGTGACCTACAAGACGGTTACGGTGGCGGCGGGCGGCGTGTACGTCGAGGGCAATGTCCAGAACAGCACCATCATCACGGGCGACGGCAACACGGTGGGGCAGTGACGCCGCGCAGCAGAACGAGGAGCGAGCATGAGCGTACAGGATGAAATCCGCAACATTGAAGAAAAAATCCGCCAACTGGAAGCCCTCAAGGCTGATGGCAAGATGCCTGCTGCCCTGGCCGACGACC
>JALVOR010000383.1 GCA_027026295.1 Anaerolineales bacterium
AAACCAGCCAGCCTGCCAGCAGCGCCGTCAGCAGCGCCAGCATATAATCCGTGCCGTTGACCCGGTCGTGGCGGGTGGGGGTGAGCGCGCCGGGTTCAGCGGGCGCTTCAGGGGTGGAAGAAATCAAAACCGGCGCCGGTATCGTGCTCGCGGGCATCGCGGTGCCGGAATCCAGTTCGCCGGGCACCTCAATCAACAACACTTGCGATTGTCGCGCCGGGTCGCTCTGGGCGCGAACCTCCCACAAACCCGGCTGGGCAATCTGGAACGAAGCCCGCGCCACGCCGCCGGTGGTGGTCACTTCCACGCTCTGCTGCACCTGGTCGCCGCCCGAGGTGGTGAGCAGAAAGCGCACTACCGTGCCATCGGGCACGGGGTGCCCATTGTGGTCGAGAATCACGCCGGTGCGCACCGGCACGGTCTGGTCGGGCGTCACCCGCAGGGGCTCGGTCAGCGACGGCATGGTCGCGGCGGCTTCCTGCGGCAGTGAGAAATCCCACAGCAGCGGAATGGTCTGGTCGGGATCGGGCGCTGTGGCGGCAATCAGGTCATAACCCACGCCGGGCACGGAAACCGGCAACGCCCCCTGCGGTGCAAGTTCCCGGAAAAGCAGGCGGGCGGCGGCCTCGATGAACGGTGCGCTCTTGCTGTAAAGCCCGTAATAGGCAGAAAGTTTGGAAATATCGGTGGCGTCCAAATAGTAAGGCGCGTTGAAGGCAAAAACCACCACCCGCTTGTTCCGCAGCACGCCGGGCTGCTGGTCGAGCAAATGGCGGAAAGCCTGCGACGAGGGGCGGTCGGGGCTGACATCCAGCAAGCCCACCACCACCCAATCGGCATATTTCAGGCGGCTGGCAACGTCGGGATGCGCGGCAGGGTCGTCCAGCCACGCCTGAAGTTCATCAAAAGTAAGCATGAGGAAATCTTGCGGGCGCACCTGCTCGCCGCCGGTAGGCCCATAGAGGCGCAAGAGCACCTCCTGAAACGCCGCCGGAGAAAGCGCTTTCACCTCATCGCACGTCTCGCACGGTTTGTAGGCAAGGGTATCTGCCAGCAGCAAAATGCGCTCGCGAGCCTGCGGCGGGGAAGGCAGCACGCTTTCCAGGTCGGTGGGGGCGGGGCTGATCAGCGTGGCCGCCTGCTGCGCCACCTGGAACACCACATCCTCGCCTTGCCCCAAAATATTGAGCGCGTCGGGCTGCGGGCGCACACTACTATAAGTAAACTGCCCAAACAAACGGCACTTCAGGGTCAGCACCCGCAGGGCGGCAGCGTCCACCCGCTGGGCAAAAGCCGGGTCGGTGCGGTATTTCTGGGCAAAGAAAGCGAGGGTGTTCACCACCGTGGTGTACTGGTCGGGGGTAGTGGGGTCACGGAAGCCCGCGCCGAGGTAGAGCAGGTCGTTCCCTGCCAGCAGGGCATCGCGCGCCACCAGGAAGGCGTCGAAGTGCTCCTCGGTGGGGTCATAAAACCGCCGGATGGCGCGGCTGCCCAAATCGTCGCTCACGGTCACGCCGCCGTTTTCCCGCCAGGCAGCAAAGGGCTGCAATCCCATGAGTTGGGCAAACGCCTGCGGGTCGAGGCTGACCGGGCGGGTGGTGGCGCGAATGTTGCCCTGAAAGCCCTGGTAGCGAATGTGGGAAACCAGCAACCCGTCGGCTACCATGGCATCGTTGGGCGCATTGCCAGTCACATCGAAAAACGGCGCCAGTTCGATTTGCTTCAACTGCTCCAGCGACTTGCGCACGGTTGCCACTTCTTCAGCGGGCGAGCGGTCGGAGCCACTGTAGCCGGGAAAATGCTTCACCACCACGCCAACCTGTCCGCTGCTGCCTTGATGCACCCCCTGAATGTAAGCCTGCCCCATGCGCCCCACCCAATAGGGATCACCGCCGAAAGTGTCAATGCCCAAATCGCCGGGGCTGCCGGGGTGCGGCGTAACGGCAACGTCCAGCGGCGGCCCGAGAAGCAGGTTGACGCCCAGAGCAGCCATTTCACGCCCCAGCACCTCGCCCACCGCCTGCGCCAGTTCGGGTTGCCAGGTTGCACCAATGGCAAGGGGGCTGGGCAAAGGCGTCAGGCCAGTCAACACCTGGTCGTTGGGAAAGCCATCGCCGTCCTGCACTGCCGCCACGAGCAGTGGGACGTAAGGGGTAGAGACAGCCTCACCGGTAGCGGGGCTGACTACAGCCTGTAGCGACATCTGCCACACCGCCCGCTGCAGGTCGTCAATTTCGGTCTGGAGGGCGGTTGGAACATCATCGCCCGCGGGAATATTGCCGTTTTCCCGCAGCAGCACCACACCGCCAACATGATATTGCGTTACAAGGCTATAGATAGGGCCATCGGGGGAAACGTCGCCGCCCTGGAAAGCCACCAGGAAAATTTGCCCCACGCGCGCTTCAGGCGAAAGGCGCGCCAAAACCTCGCGGGCGCATTCTTCGGGCGATCGTTGAACCTCCCCCTGAGCCAATCCCGAAACAGGCGCCAGCGCCAAGGCAAAAACCGCCAGCAGGGCAATCGCAGCCCAGCGGGGCGAGGGGCGCATATCTTCTCCTCACTCACAAAGGCTTCCGCCAGCAGGTAACCTCACGTGCGGCGGAATGCTTCCCACACCTGGCGGGCAAGGGGCGGGTCGTCAGTAAAAATACCATCCACACCCCAGGAAAACAGGCGCCGCATGTCGTCTGCATCGTTCACCGTATAAACCATCACGGCCTTCCCCTGAGCATGCCAGTGGCGAATGGCCTGCTCGGAAACCAGCGAAAGGTGAGGCTCAACAATAGCATGCGGCACAAAATGGCGAAAAACGGGGTAAACCCAGGTGCGTTTCGGGTCAACGAGAAAGCCCACGGGCACTTCGGGCAGACGACGGGCAAAGCGGCGCAAAGCAACCGGGTTGAAAGAAGACACCCACACCCGGTCAACCACACCCAAACGTTTGACCAGATCGGCCACCAGATAAGGCAAATCGTCAAAACGGGCAGCGTAGTTGGTCAGTTCGATGTTGACGAACACATCGGACGCCACTGCCCGCAACACGTCTTCCAGCAAAGGGATTGTGGTTTCGGCATCACCGGCTTTGCCGCCTGCATTGACGCCCCGCAGGACTTCCCAGTCCATTTCCCGCACTGCGCCGTGTCTGCCGGTGGTGCGGTCGATGGTGTCGTCGTGCATGACCACGATATAGCCGTCACGGGTCAGTTTGGCATCCAGTTCTACTGCATCGGCATGTTGGGCAACCGCAAGGCGAAACGACGCCAACGTGTTTTCAGGCGCGTAATGCGACGCGCCGCGATGAGCAATGATGAAGGGGCGCGGCAGGCTTTCCGGCGCAAACGGCATGGGTTACAAATCCACGAAGTAGGCTTCGGCTGCGCGATCGAGCAGTTCCCGCGTCATGGTAGGTTCGATGCCGCGATAACGGGCAATATCCAGAATCTGGTCGCAAATATCGCGCGGATGGGAAGCGCGCAGTTTGCGCCCGCGCTTGATGTACCATTCCTGCAACAGGTAAGCCAGCCCCTGGTCGCTGTAGGCCACACCTTTCGTCTGGGCAACCCGGCGGAAGATTTCCCGATATTCGCCATAAGAGGGGTCGCCGATGTGGATCTTGTGGCGCAAGCGGCGCAGGAAGGCTTCGTCCACCAGTTCGCTGGGGGGCAGGTTGGTGGAAAACACCACGAGCACATCAAAGGGCACCTCAATTTTGCGGCCTGTGTGCAGGGTGAGGTAATCAATGCGGTTTTCCAGCGGCACAATCCAGCGGTTGAGCAGGTCGCGAGGGCGCACCTGCTGGCGTCCGAAGTCATCCACCAGCAAAATGCCGCCGTTGGCTTTGACCTGCACCGGCGCCTGATAGAACTTGTTGACGTCGTCGAAAATCAGGTCAAGGTTGGCAAGGGTCAATTCGCCGCCGACCATGATAAAAGGACGACGGATACGCACCCAGCGGGGGTCACGACGGTTGCTGGCACGCAGTGACCCCGTACCTCGCGAAGATGTCTCGGCCTCCGGCGCAAGTTGGTGGTTCACCGAGTCATAAAGCGTTACCACCTGCCCATCCACATACAGCGCGTAAGGGATATAGATGGCCTCGGAAAGTATCATGTCGCCAATGGCTCGGGCAATGGTGGTTTTGCCGTTACCCGGAGGGCCGTAGAGGAAAATGGAGGCACCCGAGTTCACCGCGGGGCCAATGCGGTGAAACGTTTTCTCGGAAAGCACCAGCGACGAAAGCGCCTTCCGCATGACAGGCGGCGTAACCGACATACGCGAGCGGCTCTGCTGGCGCATGGCATTGTTGTAAACCTCTAACGGCACTGGCGCCTGGCCTGCATACTGGCTACGAGCCAGGGCTTCCCGGGCGCGATGCAAACCGGCATCCGTAATGCCGTACTCATACACCCCTGCGCCCAGCCCGGTACGCGAGGCCTTGATTTCTACCAGTTTTTCCCGCTTCAGGGTTTCCATGAGGGAATCGACCAGACCTGTAAACGGCAGCGCCAGCGCCTCGGCAATGTCATAGCCTGTGAGGTAACCTTGAAAATAGAGAATCTTCAGCGCCAGGTCCTGCAGCCACAATGAGGAAAGCCCAGTATCTTCTAGCCGCGTGACAGGGGGGGGAACAAAGCCCCGGGAGGGAGCCGCGTCCATGAATACCTCCAACAAATTTTACGAGAGAATCGTCAGCCTTGAAGTGCTTTCATTATAGCACTTATCGCCTGCGAGCCGTACCATTTCGCAAGGGGTTTTGCTGTTCCATTGCCTGACGGGGATACCCAAGCCGCGCGTAAAGGGAAAAACAAGCCCAGGCAATTAGCCCGGGCTTGAGAAACGCGCCGTTCACACCACCCGCGGCAACAACATGGTAAGATGCCCCCACCGGGTCGTGGCAAGGATATAGCAAGCGAGAATCACAAACAGAATCACCAGAATCACACCGCATCCGACACCGCTGCAAGAGCGCCTTTGCCCAAAACCAAAGCGGTCTTCCAAAAACTCGAACAACCACGTCAACAAAGCAAGCCTGAGCAGGCCACCCAGGCAACCGGGACGATTATCGTTCATGGCTGAGCCTCCGAAGGGGTGGACGGCGCGACGGGCTGAGGTGTCATGGTGGGCAACGGCAGCAAGTAAGGTGCATTGTTAGGCACCAGCATCACCTGGATGCCCGGCGCGAGTTTCTCGATATATTGGTAGGTCAACAGATCAGGGTTATCCTGCAAGACGGCGGCAATCAATTGCAGTGCTTCGGCCTCGGCTTTGGCCTGGATAACGCGGGCTTCGGCATCGCCTTTGGCCTTGATAACCGCCGCGTCGGCCTGCCCTTGCGCAACCTGCCGCGCCTGCTCGGCTTCCTGCTTTTTCTGCTCGACCACGAATTTGGCTTGCAGTGCCTGCTGTTCGGCAATCTGCTTCTGCTCAATGGCCTGAGCATACTCATCGGTAAAAGCAATGTTCCGCAGCACGAAATCGGCCAGCAGCAAGCCGTTGTTTTCCATGCTTTCCCTGAGGTTATCTGTAATCATCTCCTCCAGTTCGAGCCGCTTGGTGCTGATGACCTCTTCAACGCTAAACTGGGAAACCGCGTCGCGAATCACGCCGCGCACCAGCGGGCGCACCAATTCATGGGCGTAACGGTCCTGCCAGGCAATATGCACCTGCACCACCTTGTCGGGATCAATGGAAAAGATGACCGAAGCATCCATGTAAACCAACTGGCCGTCGGCGGTGCGCGCCTTGATAGAATCGTCACCTTCGACTGCACCTTCGGCCGGGGTGGAAGACATAGTGTAGGTCTGCTTGGAAATCGGGTAATACACCACGTATTCAGCGTAAGGAATCACCCAATGCATGCCCGGCGTCAATGCCTCCTGCCGATAACCACCCGGCGCCACCGCCGAAATCACCACACCGCGCTCTTCGGGCGGCACGAACACCAGCCCCGCCCCCACCGTGGTGACCAGGATGGACGCCGCAATCATGATAATCAACGTCCGCACCAGAGGCTTCACTGGCTGCTTGCGTGAAGCGCGGGCGATCACCAACAACACCATCCCGGCGGTAACCAGCCACAACAGCACGCCCACGCCCTGAATGACACTCACGATATTCATCCGTACTACCTCCTCCTTCACAATCGGCCAAATGGTCGTTGGCTCATTCTATCATAATCCGGCGGCCTCTCCTTCACGCCTTTCTCATCCTCAAAGCAACCTCGAAAACTTGACCTCACACCCTCTTACAGATATAATTGCGCTTGCCTATGCGCTGGTGCTGGAACTGGCAGACAGGCGTGGTTGAGGGCCACGTGCCCATCAGGGCGTGCGGGTTCAACTCCCGCCCAGCGCACAGAAAAACAGGCTGGAGACATCTCCAGCCTGTTTGTTTTTTAAACGCCGCCGGAGGTTATGCGAAACCGCTGCTTTCGCTGCTCGCAACGCTCGCCTCCGCGCTGCCTTCGGCAAACACCAACTTTGCCAGCGCATCTACGGGCATCGCTTTGGTAAGGCGATGGGACCCGATCACAATGGTGGGCACCTGCCGAATGCCCGCAGCGCGGGCTTCCTTAGGGTGGGCGATAATTTCGATTTCCTCAATTGCCACCTCAGGATACCGTTGGCGAAAAGCCTTCAACATGCGGTTGGTAGGAATACAGCGGGGACAAAGCACCGATTTGTAATACACAATCTTGTGGGACACAGTAAACCTTCCTTGCCTGGGGTAAACGAATGCCCGACTTGAAGCCGGGCATCGTACATCTTGAGCGCAAAGTATAACACAAAGCAAATCATTCCTTGATTTTCATTCTCTGCTCCAGCACCCGCACAATGCCGGAAAGCAGCAACGTCATGGAAAGATAAAGGTATGCCACGACGTTGAAGGTTTCCATCACGCGAAAGGTGGAAGCCCGCCGCAAGCGCCCCATCTGGGTGATTTCCCGCACCGCCAGCACCGTTGCCAGCGAGGAATCTTTCAGCAATGCCACGAAGTCGTTGCCCAAGGGGGGCAACACCCGGCGCACTGCCTGGGGCAAAATTACGAACCGCATGGCCTGAAAGTAATTCATGCCCAGCGAAAGGGCGGCTTCCATCTGGCCGCGCCCAATGGATTGAATGCCGGCGCGGAAAACTTCCGCCTCGAAAGCAGCATAGCCCATCGCGAGGGCAATAATGGCGCGCACGTCCATGGGCAGGTCGCGGGTGCTTACGCGCGAAAGGGCGCCAAAGATACTATGGAACACACCCGATTGGAAATAAACCACACCCCATTGTCCCCATGCCTTTAGCCAGTTGACCCCGGCAGGCACCAGCGCAAAGGCCACATACAGCATCAACACCACCATGGGAATGCCACGCATAATTTCTACATAAAGGGTCGCGATGGTGTAGACTGCCTTGTTCTTGGAAGTGCGGGCAAGGCCAATGAGCAGGCCAAAAGTCACCGCGAAGATATAGGCGGAAAAGGTAATCCGCAACGTCATCACAACGCCGTCGCGCAAATACACAAAGGTGTCGTGATAATTCAGGTTGGCCATGATGAGGTAGGTGAGGAACAACCCCATCGCGACCAAAATCACCACCCACCAAGGGATTCTATCTAAAATTTCGCTGTTCCTTTTTTGCCGTTTTACCGTGACTGCTTCAGCATCTGCTTGCATTCGCTGCTCCTTCCCACGATGTTTGCACCGTTCAGCACGCCAAAGATGAAAGAAACACAAGGGGCGGGAAACCTGCTCCCGCCCCCGGCAATGACGTCTTTAGCACTACTGGGTGAGGCCCCACTTCTTGTTGAGGGCGTCGAGGGTGCCGTCGGCCTTCATGGATTCCAGCGCCGCGTTCACAGCGTCCTTCAGGTCGCTCCCCGGCGGGAACACGAAGCCTAACTGCTCGTCCGAGGTCAACTGACCCAAAATCTTCAACTTGCCTTCGTTTTCCTTCATGAACCCCGAAGCGGTCACATTGTCGATCACCACGCCGTCAATGTCGCCGCTCAGCAGCGCCATGATCGCACCGCCGAAGTCTTCAAACGACTTCACCCGCTCTTCAGGGAAGTTCTTCTTCGCCACGATTTCGTTCGTCGTGCCGATTTGCGTGCCCACCAGT
>JALVOR010000384.1 GCA_027026295.1 Anaerolineales bacterium
GTGAAGGGCCGGAAGTAGGCCCAAACCACGATGCGCAACAGGTCGCGGGGGAAAAGCAGAGGACGGGAAATATCGGGGAAGAAGGAGATGGGGGAGGTCGAAGGCATGGGGCCTGCTCCTCAACGGGCCAACAGGCCGCGCACCAACTGTCCGAGTTGAGGGCCGTAACCCAACAGCGTGGCGAAAACGGCCAGCGCCGGGGCCAAAAGCAGCAGCCATCCCCAAAGCCGGGCCGTGGTGGGCGAATATTCGTCGGGGCCACGCCGCAAGGCGCTTTCCAAAAACCAGCGGCCCAGGGTTACGGCCATCGTGTCGGCCCGCCGTCAACGGCAGATGGACACCGCGCCGATGTTCATGTTCTACGAGGAGGCCAACGTGGTCTTCTCTGGCCTCTCCGCCGCCGGCAACCGCGAGGACAATGTGCAGTCCCTGGCCGAGAGTTACGACATCATGGTGCGGGATAGCCGCAAGTACAAAATCTTCTTCGGCTTTGCGGTACAAAACCCCGCCCTGCTTCCCGTGGGCGTGCTGCATTCCTGCCCCAACGCGTTCATCGGGCGCATCACCGACCCCGAAGACAAAAAGCAGGTACTTTCCCTGCTGGGCTTCACGGAAGTGGGCTTTCAGGATAACGAAATGCGCCGTATCCTTTCCGACCTTTCCGTAGCCATGATGTTGGGGCGTTTGTCATACGCCTTTGAGCGGCGGGAAACGCAAACTTTTCTCTTTCGCCCGTTGCTTCTGGATGTGCCAGAGCCAACGGATGACGACCTTGCGAAGCAATTGGGGAGGATTACGCTATGACGAAGACCTGGCGGGCAGTCCTCATCGTGGTTTTCGTTGCGCTGCTGCTTTTGGCAGTTGCAGGGGCAGCCGTGGCGCTGCTGCATGTGCAGCCGCCGGTGACGCCCACGCCCACGGCGTGGCAAGCGCCAACCGTTGAGGCTGGCGCGCCCACACCTGCACCCACCGAGGGGTGGTGGGCGATTACGCCTGCGTGGATGTCGCCCACGGCAACCCCAACACCAACCCCCGCAGGAGACAAAGAACCATGAACGACCCGCGAGAGAGCCTTATTCGCCTTGTTTCCCACCTGCTTGCTGTTCCAACAGACGAACAGGAAGACGTTTTGCATTCCGTCCCTGTTCTGGTGCTTGTCACCGACCAGGAGGGCGACGTAACCGACTGGCGGTTGCAGACCCTCGCCGAAGCCACAGGCATTGTGGCGACCCTGAAATTTGCGGAGGAGCATTGACATGAAAAAAGCAATCCCCTTTATCGCCGCTGGCATTCTGTTCCTGATTGGCCTCGCGCTGGCTTCCGGTCTTGCGCTGGCAGGCAAGACCCAAAAGGTGGTTGTGGCTGCCCATGACCTTCCCGCGGGGCACACCCTCACGGACGGCGACCTGACGGTTGCTAAAGTGTCCAACGCCCCCGAAGGCGCATACACCGACCCAGCCGCCGCGGTGGGGCAAACGTTGGCCGTCCCGCGCATGGCGGGCGATGTCATTACGGCTAACGCGCTGGGCGGTTTGCCCGACCTTGCCCAGCAGTTAGCGCCCAATGAGCGCGCGGTGGCCGTGAAGGTGTCGTTGAGCAGCGGCATCGCTGGCCTGCTGGAACCTGGCGACCGGGTGGGCGTCACGATGGTGCTCAACGGGAGCGGGGGAACGGCATACGCCAAGGCTACCGTGGAAAACCTGCGGGTGATTTATGTTTCCCCCGACTTTCAAGCGCCCGTACCCGCCGAGGAAACGGAAGACGATACCGGCATGGGCGCGGGCCTGAACGCGCAGGCTTCCGAAGGGGTGGTTGTGCTGGCCGTGCCCATCGCAGCCCAGGCGATTGTCTATGACTTTTCCGACCTGGGGCTGCCGGTGGAGACCCGCAACGTCAACGCGGTGGAACTGTTGAGCGCGCTTGACCAGTCCAGCGCAAAGTTGAGCCTGTACCTGACGCCCGCGCAAGCCCAACCGCTGACGTCTTCGGGGCTGCTGCTGCCCGATTTGGTGATTACGCCTGACGCAACACCCACGCCGACCCCAACCCCCATGCCGTAGGAGCGTGACCGATGGCTGATACCTGGACGCAGAACATGGCGCAGGCCGCAGACGCGGCGACCATTGCCCTCGCGGGCACGCCGCAGGTGGCCGATATGTGGTATGGCGTGCTTGCCAATGAGCCGCGTTTGCGGGTGGTTGCCCGCGCCCTGACCAAAGAGGATTTGGCGGCAAAACTGGCAACCAACCCCCAGGCGCTTTTGCTTGACCCCATGATTCCGCAGGGGCCGAATGACCTCATCGCCCTGCTCAACACTGTGCGCGTGCCGCTGGTGTATGTGGTTTTCCCTGCCCAAGTCCCCGATGGGGATTTTCAGGCCGTCCAAAGCGCGTTTGCAGGGCGGGAGAACATCCGCTTTTATCGGGATACCGTCAATCTGGTGGAACTGGTACGCACGATTTTGGCCGACGTGGAAACCCTGCAGGCTGCCGCGGGCAGCGGAAACGGCTGGGGTGTGCCCGCTGGCGCGGGCGCTGGCGGGCGGCAGGTTGTCCCCGTGCGGCTGGTGGGCGTCTGGAGCCTGATAGGCGGAGCGGGGAAGACGACCATCGCTTCCAACCTGGCCTTTGCCGCCGCACGGGGAC
>JALVOR010000385.1 GCA_027026295.1 Anaerolineales bacterium
TCCCTTGCGAGAGCCACACTACAATGGCGGCAGCGAAACTCAGGAAAGCAATGCCCACGAGGGCAAGGATGACCTTGGGGGAGGCAAGCCGGTCGGCCAAACTGCGCTGTGGACGGTTGCGGCGCCGTGGTTTCTGGGGAGGGTAAGACGGAGGTTGCATTGTGCTGGTTCCCGATGAGGGGATGGTTTATAGCATACCACAGATTGGCGTTGCTTTTGGTGCAAGGGCTATGCCACCCAAAAACGACACAGGCGCGGGCGGAACCGCGCCTGTGTCGTTTGGAAAAATTTGGGGCTATCGGCTGACTTCAATGGTGAGCGTGCCGTCGGCGTTCAGTGGCAAATCGATTTTGAGGTCGCTGTGGGGGTCCTGCAGCAACAGTTTGCCTTCCAGGTGTTGCTCAAGTTTGGCGTTGGTCAGCATGCCGCTTGCAATGTCTACGGTTATGGCGCCGCTCTGGTTGCCTGTCAGGTCGTAGGTGATGTTGAAGAGGTCGTTGTTGAAGAGGCTGTTATTGTCTTGAGTTTCGTCGGGATTGGTTTCGAAGTTGGAAGTCACTTCGATAACTGCCGTGTTGCCTTCCCACGATTTGACGGTGTATGTGTTGTGCATCTTCAACGGCACCAGGATGTTGGTGGTGGCGTCGTCTTCCCAGGTGGAGCCTGTTTTGAGGGGTTGCTGGGGGTAATAGGTAAACATGGCATTGAGTTGCGATTTCACGGCGTCCTCGCCGAAGGCACTGGAAAGCCCCTTGACAAAGGCGTCGGCTTCCTCGTCTGTCATGCCGGCGTCGGCGGCCATTTGCCGAAACATTTCATCGAGACCTTTGACTTCCACCATTTTGCCTTCGGGGGAAATCACAAGTTCGAAGGATTTGCCGATCATGGCGTCCATGCCCTTGAAGAACTCAGGGGGCTGTTTGTCGGTAGCCGAATCGTAGGATGTAGTTTGCCCGTTCTGAGTTTGCTTCATTGCCATGCGGTCGTACGTGATGGTGATTGTGGCGTTGCCTTGCTCATCTACGGCGGTGACTTTCCACGTGTACCCCATGCTGACTTCCTGGTCGAGGGTGATTTGCTGCCCCATCAAGGTTTCATTCATTTTCTGGTTGTTGGTTACGGTGACGTGGAAGGTGTCGCCGGGCTTCAGGTGCAGGCGCAGGGTGAAATCTTTGGGCTTGCACGCCGCCAGTGCGAGCATTAATACCAGCGCGGTCAAAAGGCGAAAGTGTTGTTTCATTGGGAAGTCCCTCCTGAAAAAAGGCTGTTGGGCAATCAGGGAAAAGTGCTGCAGGTAGTTTCATTATAACAAGGAATGGGGGCGAGATGGCTTGGGGTGCAAGCAAAATGTGTAGAAATGATCGCCCTGCTATGGTGTGAGGGCAAAGGCACAAAACCACAGAAAACACCGAAACGCCACCGAAAACACAGAAACAAAGCCATTCGTGAAGCGCTACTTTGTCAATTCGTAGCGCCCGCAGCAATGCTTTGCGCTTTTTGCAATCTTTGTGACTTAGCGTTACAAAAAATCCGTGTGCATCCGTGATCATCCGTGGCCTATTTTCCCAAAGACGAACAACCACGCTTCGACAACATTTGCGTGCACCCGATGGCTTGCTCGCGTTTGACGCCTGCACGCCTTTTTGATACAATCGCATCCGCTTTGGCGTGGTACCCTTCGCCAAAGCCCGCTACGGCGGATCCCATTTTAGAAAGGGCTTGAAGCCATGAAGGTGTTATTGCTCAAAGATGTTTACAAGTTAGGCCGTGCCGGCGAGGTCAAGAAAGTCGCCAATGGCTATGGCCGCAACTACCTTATTCCTCAGGGGCTTGCCATTCCGGCGACCCCCTCGGCGCTCAAGATGGCCGACCGCATCAAGGCGCAGGCCGAACAGCAGCGTGAAACCCTCAACAAGAGTTTCAGCGGTTTGGCTGAGCAACTGGCAGACACCGTGCTTTACTTTGCCGTCAAAGCCAGTGAGCAGGGCAAACTCTACGGCTCGGTCAACAGCCAGCACGTCGCCGAGGCGATCAACGAAAAACTGGGGCTGGGAGACGACCAGAAGATCCTCAAGCGCCAGGTAGACATGCAGCCCATCCGTATGTTGGGCGAATATACCGTGCCGGTGCGCCTGACCATGGACCTGGTGCCCGAAGTCACCGTGATTGTGTACCGCGAAGGCGAGACGCCGCCAGAAGTTGG
Organism: Anaerolineales bacterium; assembly: GCA_027026295.1. Lineage (GTDB taxonomy): Bacteria > Chloroflexota > Anaerolineae > Anaerolineales > DRMV01 > DRMV01. The sequence goes on from JALVOR010000385.1 coordinate 2,204, forward strand.
CGACTTTGCTGCTGCTGAAGCGGCGGCTGCTGCCGAGGCTGCTGCGGCTGAAGAAGCGGCAGAGGAAGCGCCGGTGGCGACCGAGGCTGAGGCAGAAGCCGAGGCCGAAGGTACTTCAGAAGCCGAATAACATCCCCGCTACCCCGAACCGGCCTGAACCCCCAGGCCGGTTTTTCCCTTCCATGTCCCAATCGGAAATCGGCTTGACTCTGCGCAAAGCGCGGCTGGCGCGTGGCCTGTCGCTGGAAGAGGCCGCGGAAGCCACGCACATCCGCTCGCGCTATTTGCAGGCGCTGGAGGAAGCCCGCTGGGAAGACCTGCCCTCGCGGGCGCAGGGGCGCGGTTTTTTGCGCCTCTATGCCGATTTCCTGGGGCTGGCAAGCGACGACCTGCTGCGCTCGCTGGACGCGCCGCCGCCTCCGCCGCCTTCCCCCGAAGG
>JALVOR010000386.1 GCA_027026295.1 Anaerolineales bacterium
GCCTTTGACGCCGGCCGCCTCGCCAGCCGCATCTTAGGCATGGGCGACGTCATCGGCCTCATCGAGCGCGCCGAAGAAGCCCTGGACGAGGAAGAGACCGCCCGCCAGGCCGAGCGGATGCTTTCCGGCGAGTTCACTTTGGAAGACTTCGCTCAGCAACTGCGGCAATTGCGCAAACTTGGCCCCTTGGGGCAACTGCTGGAAATGCTCCCCGGCCAACTGGGGCAGGCGGCGCGGCAGGTTTCCCCTCAGGAAGCCGAAAAGCAACTCAAAATCACCGAAGCCATTCTCAATTCCATGACCCCCGAGGAGCGGCGCAAGCCCAACATCCTCAACGCCAGCCGCCGCCGCCGCATTGCCCGCGGCTCCGGCACCACGGTGCAGGATGTCAACCAACTGATGAAGCAATACCGCCAGATGCGCCGCATGTTCAAGACGCTGAAGAAAACTGGCTTCCGCGGCTTAGGGCTGCCCGGCTTTTAGGAAACTATGCCTCCTCTTGAACCCGAAACCCTCTTGCGAGACCGCTACCGCATCCGCCGTGTGATTGGGCAGGGCGGTATGGGCAACGTCTACCTTGCCGAAGATACCCGCCTTGCAGGGCGGCTGTGCGCGGTCAAAGAGGTGGAGCACGCCGAAAACCTGCCCGCCCACCTGCTGGAAGAAACCCGCGCCCAATTCCTGCAGGAAGCCACCGTGCTGGCGCGGCTCGACCACCCCAACCTGCCCAAGGTTTCGGACTTTTTCTCGGAAGGCTGCCGCGACTACCTGGTGATGGATTTCGTGCCCGGCAAGGATTTGCGTGCCCTTATTGAGGAAGCCCGCGCTGCCGGGCGCTTTCTTTCGGAGCGGCAGGTGCTGGCATGGGCGGGGCAGTTGGCCGATGCGCTGGAATACCTGCACAACCAAAACCCGCCCATTGTGCACCGCGACATCAAGCCCGGCAACCTCAAACTCACGCCCAGCGGCGTGGTCAAACTGGTGGATTTCGGGCTGGTCAAGGTGCTGGAATCCGACGAAGTGACGGTCACGGTGGTGCAGGGGCGCGGCACGGCATTTTACACGCCGCTGGAGCAATACGGAGGGGAAACCGGCGGCACCGACGCTCGCAGCGATATTTACGCCTTCGGGGCGACTCTTTACCATTTGCTAACCAACCAGCCGCCGCCCTCGGCGCGCGACCGCTTCCTCAACCCCGACGTTTTCCAGCCGCCGCGGGCGTACAACCCGGAAATCAGCCCGCGCACCGAGCGGGCAATTCTGTGGGCGATGCGCCTGCACCCCGACGAGCGCCCCGAGAGCGTGGCGGCGTTCCGCAGCGCGCTGCTCGGCGGGTGGATGCCCAACTATGTCACCTCGCCGCCGGTGCCCGCGGCCACATGGGCCGATTTGCTCGCTTCGCCTGTGGAGCGGGCGCTGACCTGGCTGGCAATCGGGCTGGCGGTGGCCGGGCTGCTGGTTACCCTGCGTTGAGCGGGTAGGGCACGCCCCGCCCGCCAAAAAAACAATCCCCCGATTTCGGGGGATTGTTCGCTTTCTGCGGGTGGTGGGGCATCAGAAGAACAGCGGATACTTCTGCGGCGAAGTCTCGTGGAACATGCGGTACACCTTGAAGAAGACCTCTTCCACGCTGGGCTTGGAGAAGTAATCGCCGTCGAAACCGTAGGCCGGGCGGTGTTCCTTGGCCGGGATGGTGAGGGGCGGGGTATCCAGCCACTCGAAGCCGCCCTGGGTTTCCAGCACTTCCCGCATCATGAAGGCGGTGGTGCCGCCGGGCACGTCTTCGTCCGCGAACACGATGCGGTTGGTCTTCTTCAGCGATTCCAGAATCAGCCCGTGGCGGTCGAAGGGCAGCAGGGATTGGACGTCGATCACCTCGGCGTCGATGCCCACGTCGGCCAGCCGGTTGGCGGCTTCCATCACAATGCGGCACATCGCGCCGTAAGTCACGACGGTGACGTCCTTGCCCGCGCGCAACACTTCGGGCACGCCCAAAGGCACGGTGAACTCGCCCAAATTGTCGGGCAGGCGCTCTTTCAAGCGGTAGCCGTTGAGCACCTCGATGACCAGCGCGGGATCGGGGCTTTCGGCTTTCAGCAGGGTGTTGTAGAAGCCCGCGGCGCGGGTCATGTCGCGCGGCACTAAGACGTGCATCCCGCGCAGCAGGTCGAGCAGGCTGGAGGTCAGCGAGCCGGAATGCCACACGCCCACCAGCCGGTGGCCCCGGGTGCGGATGATGACCGGCGCCATCTGCCCGCCCGCGGTGCGCCAGAGCATGGTGGCCAGGTCGTCCGAGGTGATTTGCAGCGCGTAGAGGAAGTAGTCCAGGTACTGAATTTCGGCAATCGGGCGCAGGCCGCGAATCGCCATGCCGATGGCCTGGCCGATGATGGTGGTTTCCCGAATGCCGGTGTCGGAAACCCGCAGTTCGCCGTATTTGGCCTGCAAGCCCTTGAAGCCCTGGTTCACGCCGCCCAAATAGCCCACATCTTCGCCAAAGGCGATGACGCGCGGGTCGCGGGCCAGGGCAAGGTCGAAGAACTTGTTGAGCACCTGATGGCCGGGGATTTCGGGCGAGGTTTCGGAATACACCGGCGGCACTTCGGGCACGTGCAGCGCGGAAGAAGGCCACGGGTTGTAGA
>JALVOR010000387.1 GCA_027026295.1 Anaerolineales bacterium
CCCCCGCCCGGCAGGCTGCACCTTACCCCAACAACGTGCCCAAACCCACCATCACGCCCACCCCCACCAACACGCCAACACCTACCCCGACTTCCACACCCACACCGACGCCCACCAACACACCAACCCCAACGGCGACGCCGTTGCCCACCGCCACGCCATTGCCGCCGCCGCCAACGCCGGTGCCGGTGCCACAAACGCTGCTGCCTTCCGGCGCACGCGGCTTGCCGCCTGGTGTGAGCCTCAACGACAAGTGGATCGACGTCAACCTCTCCCGCCAACGGCTGTATGCCTACGTGGGCACACAACTGATCCGCCAATTCGTGGTCTCCACTGGCGTGGCCGCCTACCCCACTGTGACCGGCACCTATCACATTTATGTCAAATACACCTCCACCCTCATGGTCGGGCCGGGTTATTACCTGCCCAACGTGCCCTACACCATGTATTTCTACCGGGGCTACGGCATCCACGGGACTTATTGGCACCACAACTTCGGCGTACCCATGAGCCACGGCTGCATCAACATGCGCACGCCGGAAGCCGGCTGGCTGTTCAACTGGGCGCCGCTGGGCACCACCGTCAACATCCATTATTGACGAAGCCGCATGCCCGATTTCACCGATACCTTTCCCTCACGCCTTTCACGGCGCGATGTGCTGAAACTTGCCGGGCTTGGCCTGCTGAGCCTGGTTTTGCCCGCGTTTGGCAAGCGCGAAGTGGAATTTCCCGCCGACCAGCAGGGGCGCGTGGCTTTCGAGCGCACTGCGCTTTATAACCGCCCGTCGTTTTCCGGCAAACGGGTAGCAGGGCTGTGGCGCGACCAGTTGCTGCCCATTGCTGCCGCCGTCGTAGGAGACACCCCCGATTACAACCGCATCTGGTACTACATTCCCCATCGCGGCTATGTACATTCGGGCGGCGTGCAGCCGGTGCAGTTGAAACTCAACGCGCCGCAGCCAATTCCCAAAGGCGGGGCGCTGGCGGAAGTCACCGTGCCTTACACCGACGGCTACGGCGAGCCGGCGCGCATTCGCGCGCCGCGCTACCGGCTGTACTACGCCACCACCCACTGGGCAGTGCGGCTGGTGCAAGGAAAGAACGGCGACATATGGTACCAACTCGAAGACGACAAATGGAAGAACTACTTCTACTACGTTCCCGCTCGCCACTTGCGCATTTTGCAGGAAGCCGACGTCGCCCCCCTTTCCCCCCATGTGCCGCGCGAAGAAAAACGCCTGAGGGTTGACCTTACCCGCCAGATTGTCACCGCCTACGAAGGCTCACGGGTGGTATTCGGCACCAAAGCCGCTACGGGCATGGGTTATTACAGTACCCCCGTGGGAAAGTTTTCCACTTACCACAAACGCCCTTATCGCCACATGGCACGGGGCAACCCTGCCGCCCCCGAATTCGACCTTCCGGGCATTCCCTGGGTGTGTTATATTACCGAAAAGGGCATCTCGTTCCACGGCACCTACTGGCACAACGATTTCGGCAAGCCGCGTTCCCACGGCTGCATCAACCTCAGCCCAACCGCAGCCCACTGGATTTACCGCTGGACAACGCCGGTGGTGCCCCTCGATGCCCAATACAATTACAAAAAACACCTGGGAACCCTTGTGGAGATCCACCAATGAGACACGAACCCCTGTTTGCAGGTTTGGTCGTTGACGAAGAAGATCGCGCCGTCGAAGCCGCTTATGTCGGCGATGAGCCGTGCTACGTGGTAAACGATGCCGGTTTCCGCCGCCACATTCCTTCGGAATACGTCGACCGTCAGGTGCTGCAATATCTCTTTTCCATGATCGAGGGGCATGAAGACATCCTCTCCGAGCAGGCCGCCCAAATGTTAGGGCAAACCGACCCCTTCAGCAAGGCGGCGCTGGAAATGCAGTTCAAGAACATCGAACAACACATCGACGAGGTCCTCATCGCGGGCATTCCCGAAGAGCATCGCGCTTACATGGGCATGTTGGGTTTCCGCATCCGCATCGACATTCACGGCGACGTGGTGGAAGTCAACCTCCCCGGCACAGCCCCGCCGGAAGACGAATAACGCCAATCGCAACTCGCAACTCCTAACTCGCAACTCCCCCCATGCGCTTCGACATTTTCACCCTCTTCCCCGAAGTTTTCACGCCCTACATTGACGTCAGCATCATCGCGCGCGCCCGCGCGCGCGGCCTGGCGGAAATTCGCCTCCACAACATCCGCGATTGGACCACCGACCGCCACCACGTGGTGGACGATGAACCCTATGGCGGGGGCGGCGGCATGGTGATGAAGCCCGACCCGATTTTCGCCGCCGTGGAAGGCGTGTTAGGCAACCCGCCCCAGGCGCCGGTGATTTTGCTCACCCCGCAGGGACGACCTTTCACCCAGACCGTCGCTCGCGAACTCGCCGCCCTGCCCCACATCGCGCTGCTCTGCGGGCGCTACGAAGGCGTGGATGAACGCGTGCGCCAGCACCTCGTAAGCGACGAAATCTCCATCGGCGATTACGTCCTCACCGGCGGCGAACTGGCGGCCTTAGTAGTGCTCGACGCCGTGACCCGCCTGCTGCCCGGCGTGCTGGGCGATCCCGATGCCCCGGCGAAGGATTCCCACGCCAGCGGCCTGCTGGAACA
>JALVOR010000388.1 GCA_027026295.1 Anaerolineales bacterium
CCCCGGGTTCATGTCGTTGGCGGGATGAACCCATACGACCGCGCTTTCCACGGTGGCGAAGTCTTTTAAGGCGAGATCATAAGTCACCCGACGATAGACCACCACCTGTATCATATCGCCCGTGTTGGTCGGGTGAGGAAATGCCACAATCCGGTAAATCCTGCCCAGAAAGTAGTGGTCTTCTCCTGCTTCCTGGGCAGCCAGGATGATTTTTTCCAGCAGTCGTTTTTCCTGCGCCTCTCGAATGCGCTGACAGCGCAGGGCTTCCAAATCATTGATGTCATGAGGGGTTACCGCAGGCAAGGCGGTAGTTGGGGGCGCAATCAGGGTCATGCTACACCTCCTTCTCGTTGAGAAAAGTGCAGCCCTCAGGCTCGAAAATCTGAGGGCTGCGAAAATCATATACCGAACAACGCGAGCACTTCTTGCAAGAACGGCTTGAGTTCCTGATTAGCCTTCTTGCCATTCCATCCGCCACCACGTACCCTTTTGCCGCGGGGCGTTTGGAAATGCTTTCCGAAACTTTTGCTCGTCAGGAAAGATGAACACGTCTCCGATGCCCGCGAACTCGGTCACCCAGCCTCCGGTGGACAGCACCTCATCGTAGATTTTGCGGGCACTAAAGGCAAAGCCTTTGTCGGTATGTTTTCGCACGACTACGATGGCGTCCATCAGTATTCCTCCGGCAACAACACCGTGGTTGCGCTTCTGTCAGCCTCGGTGATGACCCACACGCGCACTTCCTTGCCGTGGCTGCGTACCGTATAGGCGGAGAAAATCCGCTCGCCGGTGAGCAGGGCGCGCTCGTTGGCCCTGCGGTCAAAAGGCTCCATCTCCGACCAGTCGCCCCGCAGATGGCGGGCAATCAGGGCGAAGATTTGCGAGCCGGTCAGGGTATTCAGCACGCCGGGGGTGTAGAACAAACGCCCCAGCGGAAAGCGCACCAGGCGGTCAATCCTCTGGGCCGCGTCCCGCCCACCAGCGAAGTTCATTTCCACGTGGTACACCCCGCCCCAGGTGTAATGCACCGGGAGGGACAGTACCACTTCGTCATCGTCCAGCGGCAAGGTGTCATCTGTGCCTTCAGCCCTGCCGATTTCCAGGGCATCGGTGATGGCATCGGCGACGTGCTGGATGATTCCCTCGGCCACAACAAACACCGGTCCTTTGACAAGCCGGTGTTGAGGATCTTGGGGCAGGTAAAGCGGCTGCCAGCCCATTTCTTTGAGACTGGCAGCCACGCTCCCCCACCACTCTTTAGCGGTTTCGTACACAAAGCACCTCCAGTTTGAACTTGAGTTTGATTTGGGATGACAAACCTCCCCCCACTTCCCCCCTGGGGCGTCCAGAGGGAAAGGGCGGGGAGAGGTTTACTTGCGAAGGTTCTCGACAGTCACCGGGTCAATGGTCACCTGGTAGCCTTTGGCTTCCAGGTCGGCCTTTTCCCTGACAGCCCAATCGAGCGCCATTGCCTCGGTAGCACGGCGGGCGCGCTGGGCAAGACGACGGACGATGTTCCCCTGGTCGTCAAAGACGACAAGGTTGATATAGCCGGGGGCCCGCTTGCGGCGGGCACGTAGGAGAACAGGAACAATACGACGAAGCATAGGCACCTCCTGATGAAAAAGCCCCGTCCCAGCATGAAACCGGAAACGGGGCTATGCGGATAGGTTGAACGCAACGCTATGCGGCAGCAGGGCGGTTGGATTGCGCCCAGGCGATGGCCTGGGCAACGGTGATTTCCTGCTGACCGTTGTTACCAAAAGCCTTATAGAGGGCCGGGACGACTTTCGCAGGCGGCATTTCCCAAACCTTGCTCACCGCAGCCACGATGGGTTTCGTGGAGAAGTGATAGCGTTCTTCGGCGTTGGCGGCGGCTGCCTGCGGCTGCGGTTCGGGTTCGGCTTCACCGGTGTCCTGCGGCTGCGGTTCGGGTTTGGGTTCGGGTTCACCGGTGGCCTGCGGTTGCGGTTCGGGGGCTTGGTCGGTGGCCTGATGTTGCGGCTGCTGCTGGGGCTTCTGGGATTTCTGGCCGTTGTCGCCCTGCTGCTTGGTTTTTGGGGGCAAAGGCATTTGCCCAAGCACTTCCCAGCGGACAAAGTAATACTTCGGTGCCCCTTCTGACCCGCCGTTCTGGAAATTGGGATTGGGGCGAAACACGCCCCACACCCGGCCACGGGGCACCTGGTGAACGAAGTGGTCAAGGGCGGCGTTCTTCCCGCGAGTGATGGGCTGGCCGCTGTAAAATTCCAGCCCGTCGAGGGAAATGGCAAACGCCCGCTCAAAAGCCCGCACATCGTAGTCGTTGTTCAGATACACCCGGGTCGACCGCTTGCGGTCAAAGTACCCGTTGGGGTGGCGGAAGTACAGATCCACCACCGGCGTTTCGCTGCCGTCGTCGTTGGTGTGCAGGCGCACAACGAATGCACCGATGTTGAACAGCAATTCCCGCTCCTCCGGCAAAGGCGGTTCCACCAGCAGCCCGGCGGCGGCGTACTTCACCATCTGCTGGCGCAGGCGGTCGGGACTGACGGGCATATACACCTTTGCCCCGTTAGGGGCGTACAGTTCCATGAAGCCATTACCGTTGTTGAACATAGAGCACCTCCTGAAAAAGATTGAGGC